>DAITMY010000076.1:0-9304 GCA_036834925.1 Asticcacaulis sp. | reverse complement strand
CAGGGGCGGGCATAGGCGGGGTGCGCGCGGTCGGCCACATAGGCGATGCCGCGCGCCTCGACCGGCGGTTTGTCCGTGCCGCCCACGGCAGGATCGAACCACATGATCTTGATCAGACGCAGGTAGTAGAAGGCCGCGATCACTGATGCCACAAGGCCCGCTGCCGCAAACATCCACAGGCCAGACTGTATGGCCGCGCCAAAGACGAAGTACTTGGCCCAGAAGCCGCTGAAGGGCGGCATACCGAGGACCGACAGCGACAGCACCGTGATTGCCAGGGCAATGCCGGGGTTCGAGGTCTTGAGCCCTGCCAGTTCTTCGATCCGAGTGATCGGCTTGCCATCGCGGCTGAGCGACATCAAGGCGGCAAAGAAGCCGGTGGTATCAATCATATAGAGCACAAGGAACAGGATCAGGGCCTGTACCGCGGCATCGGTCCCCGCCGACAGGGCCAACAAGGCATAGCCCATATTGGCAATCGACGAGTAGGCCAGCAGGCGCTTGAGGTCTTTTTGCATCAGACCGCCAATACCGCCGACAAGGAACGACAGAACCGCGATGATCAACAGCACCTGACGCCATTGATCGGTCAGATCGCCGAAACCATCGAGCAGCAGACGGGCGAACAGCACAATGGCGGCCATCTTGGGCGCAGATGCGGCAAAGGCCACGATCGGGGTCGGAGCCCCTTCATAGACATCCGGAGTCCACATGTGGAACGGCGCCGCCGAAACCTTGAACGCCAGACCACAGATCACGAACACCAGACCAAAGATCAGCCCGATACCGGCGTCCTTGGCGGCGGCTGCGGCAATGCCGTCAAAGGCCATAGTCCCGGTGTAGCCATAGACCAGAGACGATCCATAGAGCAGCAGACCCGAGGCCAGAGCGCCAAGGACGAAATACTTCAGGGCCGCTTCTGAAGCCTTGGGGTCGTCCCGGCGGAACGCAGCCAGCACATAGAGCGACAGAGATTGCAGCTCGATCCCCATATAGAGCGTCATCAGGTCCCCAGCCGAGACCATGATGCTCATGCCGAGCGCCGCCAAGACAATCAGCAGTCCCAGCTCAAACCGGGGATGACCGTCACGCTCGAAATAGCCATGGCCCAGCACAATCGCGACGGCACTGGCGACGTAGATTGCAATCTTGGCGAAGACCGAGACGCCATCGACGACAAAGCTGCCGTTGAAGGCGGACCCGAGGGGCACAAGGGCTGCCGCAAAGGCCGCCAAGATCAAGACGGCCCCGGACAGGGCGCAGACGCTGCCCGCCGACTTGTCCCCGCGCAAAGCCCCGAACACGGTCAGGGCCAGAACGCCGATGGCCAGGATCAGCTCCGGTGCAGCCAGCTGAAGCGCAGCGTGTAAATCCATGTCAGCCATTCCTTAACCGCCGATGGCCGCGCGATAGGTCGCGACCAGGGAGTCGACCGAAGCGGTCGTGAAGTCAAATACAAGTGCCGGATAGATCCCGAGCAGCAGCGTACCGATGATCAACGGCACGAACAGCAGGATTTCACGGGCGTTGAGGTCCTTGATGTCTGCCAGCTTGGGATTGGTAATCTCGCCAAACATCACGGCACGATAGAGGGTCAGGGCATAGACCGCCGAGAAGATCACGCCAGAGGCGGCCACCAACGCGGCCCAGGTCGAGACCTGATAGACGCCGGTCATGGTGAGGATTTCCCCGATAAACCCAGAGGTCCCCGGCAAGCCAACATTGGCCATGGTGAACAGCATGAACACCGCCGCGAACCACGGCATTTTGTTGGTCAGACCACCATAGAAGGCAATTTCGCGGGTGTGCATGCGGTCATAGACGACGCCCACGCACAGGAACAAGGCACCCGAGATCAGACCGTGGCTGATCATCTGGAAGATCGCGCCCTGCACGCCCGTGGCATTGCCGGCAAAGATCCCCATAGTGACAAAGCCCATGTGCGCCACCGATGAATAGGCGATCAGCTTCTTGATGTCGGTCTGACGGAAGGCGACGAGCGAGGTATAGACCACAGCAATCACCGACAGGGTCAGGACCAGCGGCGTGAACATGTCCGACGCCTGCGGGAACATCGGCAGGTTAAAGCGCAAGAAGCCATAGCCCGCCAGTTTCAGCAGGATCCCAGCCAGAATGACCGAACCCGCCGTCGGCGCTTCCACGTGGGCATCGGGCAACCAAGTATGGACCGGCCACATCGGCAACTTCACCGCAAAGGAGGCGAAGAAGGCGAGCCAGAGGAAAGGTTGGACATCGACCGCGAACTTGTACTGCGCCAGTTCCGGGATGCTGGTCGTGCTGGCGGTGAAGGCCATGTACAGCATGGCCGCCAGCATCAGCACCGAGCCCAGCAGGGTGTAGAGGAAGAACTTATAGGCCGCATAGATGCGGTTCTTGCCGCCCCAGATCCCGATAATCAGGAACATGGGCACCAGTCCGCCTTCGAAGAAGATATAGAAGAGGAACAGGTCCAGCGCCGTGAACACCCCGATGACAAGCGTCTCCAAGATCAGGAAGGCGATCATATATTCGACGACGCGGGACTTGATCGCCGACCAAGAGGCCACGATGCAGATCGGCATCAGGAAGGCAGTCAGCAGCACAAACAGCACCGAAATGCCATCGACGCCCATGTGATAGTTCAGGCCACTGAACCAGGGGTAAAGCTCAACGAACTGGTAGCCCGCCTGGCTCTGATCGAACATCAAGACGAGATAGACCGACAGAGCCAGGGTGATCAGGGTCGTCCAAAGCGCGATCCATTTGGCATTGCGCTCAATCGGCCCCTGATCATCAGCCCTAGCCAGAAAGCGCAGGCCGGTAATGGCCAGGGCGCCCACCAGCGGCAGGAAGGTGATGACACTCAGCAGGTGCGACATGGTTCAGGTCTCCCCTTATCCGCCGAACGCCAACAAGGCGAAGGTCAGGAGCCCCGCAACGCCGAGAAGCATAACGAAGGCATAATGATAGACATAGCCAGACTGGAGCTTGACCAGTCGCTTGGCCGAGTTGAGCGCCGCCCAGGCTGCGCCGTTGGGGCCGAGCCCATCGATGATCTTGATGTCACCGATCTTCCAGAACAGGTCCCCCAGAGCCTTGGTCAGGCGCACAAAGGTCGCCTGATAGAGCTCATCAAAGAACCACTTGTTGTAAAGGAAGGTGTAGAGCGGACCCTTGTTGGCGGCCATACGCGGGGCAAAGCCCGGGTTGGCGATATAGACGATCCAAGCGATGGCCGTCCCGGTCAGGGTCACAACCAGCGGCGCCCAATAGACCCACTTTTCCTTGATGTGGTGCGAGTCGTGCAGGATGTGGTTGGTCGGGGCGGTAAAGATCGCCTGCCCCCAGAAGGCGTGAGCGTGATCACCGATAAAATAGGGCGCGAACACAAAGCCGGCCGCCACAGCCCCGACGCTGAGGACCAGCAAAGGCAGGAGCATGATGCCCGGGCTCTCGTGGGGCTTATGATCGCCGTGGTGACCATGGTGGTCGTCGGCGTGGTGATCGTCCGCCTTGTGGTCGTGCGCATGGGCAGCATGGCCGTGGGCGTCATGCGCGTGATCATCATGGCCATGGCCCTGATGACCGGCTTCCCAAGTCTTAGCCCCGTGGAAGGTCATGAACACCAGACGCCAAGAGTAATAGGCGGTCAGAAGTGCAGCCGACAGACCGATGATGAAGGCAAACATGCCCAGCGGATTGGACGCACTCGCGGCCCAGGCGCTTTCGATGATCGCGTCCTTGGAATAGAAGCCAGCAAAGCCGAACTTGAATTCCTTGAGCGGCAGACCAAGGCCGGTGATGGCAATGGTGCCGATCATCATCACGGCGTAGGTGATCGGCAGATATTTCGCTAGACCGCCCATGCGGCGCATATCCTGTTCGTGGTGCATGCCATGGATGACCGAACCGGCCCCGAGGAATAGCAAAGCCTTGAAGAAGGCGTGGGTGAACAGGTGGAACATCGCCGCCTGATAGGCCCCAAGACCCGCCGCAAAGAACATGTAGCCGAGCTGCGAACAGGTCGAATAGGCGATCACGCGCTTAATGTCGTTCTGGGTCAGACCGACGGTGGCGGCAAACAGGGCCGTAATCCCGCCGATGATGGTGACCACGTCACGGGCAAACGGCGCATATTCAAACATCGGCGACAGCAGGCAGACCATATAGACCCCGGCGGTGACCATGGTCGCCGCGTGGATCAGAGCGGACACCGGCGTCGGGCCTTCCATGGCGTCCGGCAACCAAGTGTGCAGGAAGAACTGGGCCGATTTCCCCATAGCGCCGATGAACAGCAGGAAGGCGGCCAGATCGATGGCGCTGAAGCTGTAGCCCAAGAAGGACCAGCTCGCGGTGGCCTTGGAGGCAATCATCGGGAAAAGCTCAGCAAACTCGATGGTGCCGAACATCCAGAACACGGTGATGATGCCTAAGGCGAAACCAAAGTCGCCGACCCGGTTGACCACGAACGCCTTGATCGCGGCAGCACTGGCCGACGGCTTTTTGAACCAGAAGCCGATCAGCAGATAGGAGGCCAGACCGACCCCTTCCCAGCCGAAGAACAGCTGCATGAAGTCCGCCGCCGTCACCAGCATCAGCATGGCGAAGGTAAAGAGGCTGAGATAGGCAAAGAAGCGCGGGCGCGAGGGATCCTCGGCCATGTAGCCCCAGCTGTAGAGGTGCACCAGCGAGGACACCGAGGTGACTACGATCAGCATGGTCACCGACAGGGCATCAATGCGGATCGACCACGCCGACTGGAAATCGCCGATATTGATGAACGGCAGCAGTTTGAGGGTAAAGGCCTCCATGCCGCCCCAAGTGTGCTGACCAAAGGTGTACCAGCTCAGAGCACAGGACAGCAGGAGCAAGCCCGTGGTGACAGACTGCGAGGCGATATTGCCGATGCGACGGCCAAACAGGCCCGCAATAAGCGCCCCAAGCAAGGGGGCAAAGACAAGAAGTGTGACCAGTGTTTGCACGACGATCAGCCTTTCATCATGCTGGCGTCGTCGACGGCAATATTGCCGCGATTACGGAAGAAAGTGACGAGGATCGCCAGACCAACAGCCGCCTCGGCCGCCGCAACAGTCAGCACCATCATGGCCATGATCTGTCCCTGGACGTTGTTGAGATAGACCGAGAAGGCCACGAAGTTGATGTTGACCGACAGAAGGATCAGCTCGATCGACATCAGGATGATGATGATGTTGCGCCGGTTCACGAAGATGCCGAACACCCCGATGGTGAACAGCATGGCCGACAGCGCCAGAAAATGGGCCAGACCAATGGTCATTCGGAAATCCCCTCGCCGGTGTTGACCTTGACAATGGCCACCGCATTTTTGCGCTGGCGGCCGACCTGTACGCCCACATCCTGACGGCGGACACTCGGACGGTGACGCAAGGTCAGGACGATCGCCCCGATCATGGCCACCAGCAGGATCATACCCGCTGTCTGGAACAGGAAGACATAGTCCGTGTAAAGGACCCGTCCGATGGTTTCGATGTTGGAGGCGTCCTCGGTAAAGGCTTGGGGCGTCTTACCCGCCGCCGCACCCTTGGTGGCGACCGCGACACTGATCATGACCATCTCGGCCAACAGCACCAGGGCGACGACGCTGCCGACGGGCAAGTAGGTGGCAAAACCCTTGCGCAGATTGGCAAAGTCCACGTCGAGCATCATCACGACGAACAGGAACAAGACCGCCACGGCGCCGACATAGACGACCACAAGCAGCATGGCGAGGAATTCAGCCCCCAGCAGGACGAACAGCCCCGCGGCGCTGAAAAAGGCCAGGATCAGGAACAGAACCGAGTGGACCGGGTTGCGGGCGGTAATCACCAGAAACCCGGCTAGAACGGTCACTGCGGCCAGTATGTAAAAGGCAATCGCCTGCAACATCGGCGGGAACGAGCCCCCTTGACAGTGGAGCCCGGAACCAAAGCGGCCCCGGTCTCGCGGAAGTGATACGCCCCGGACACCCGGGACGCTGCGGATGAATCACGCGGCCCTTTTAGCGATAGGGCGCGTCGAGTTCCAGATTCTTCGCGATCTCGCGCTCCCAACGATCCCCGTTGGCGAGCAGACGGGCCTTATCGTAGTAAAGCTCTTCACGCGTTTCAGTCGAGAACTCAAAGTTCGGACCTTCGACAATGGCGTCCACCGGGCAGGCCTCCTGACAGAGACCACAGTAGATGCACTTGACCATGTCGATGTCATAGCGGGTCGTGCGACGGCTGCCGTCTTCACGCGGTTCCGCTTCGATGGTGATGGCCTGAGCCGGGCAGATCGCTTCACACAGCTTACAGGCAATGCAGCGCTCTTCGCCGTTGGGATAACGCCGCAGGGCATGTTCGCCGCGGAAGCGCGGGCTCAGCGGGCCTTTTTCAAACGGATAGTTCACCGTCGACTTCGGCTTGAGCATATATTTGACAGCCAGACCCGTGGCCCCGATGAAATCGAGCAACAGGGCGCCTTTAACGGCCTGGGCGATACGAGACATCATTGCGGTCCCCACAGTCCGGAAACGAAGCCGGTTAAACGGTCAGAACAACGGCTCATCGGGCCACCATAAACACTTGCCAGGCGGCCACAGCGACCACAGCGACGAGTGAGGTCGGCAAGAACACCTTCCAGCCCAGACGCATCAGCTGGTCGTAGCGGTAGCGCGGGACCACGGCCTTGGCGATGGCGAACATCACGAACCAGAACACCACCTTGGTGATGAACCACAGAAGACTGTGGACAGCATCGAGAATGGAGCCGTCCGCGAACGGGCTCGGATACGGCGCATACCAGCCGCCAAAGAACAGTATGCTGATCATGGCGCACATCAGCACGATGTTGGCATATTCGCCGATCATGAACAGAAGGTACGGCGTCGAGGAATATTCGACCTGATAACCCGCCACGAGTTCGGATTCCGCTTCGGGCAGATCGAACGGCGGACGGTTGGTTTCCGCCAGCGCCGAGATGTAGAATATCACCATCATCGGCACCATGATCACGATCAGCGGCCACTGGCCCCCGCCGAAGACGTTCCAGTTCCAGATCCCACCGGCCTGGTGGCGGACAATGTCGCTGAGGTTCATCGAGCCCACCAACAGCACGACCGTGATGATGATGAAGCCCAGCGAGACTTCATAGGACACCATCTGAGCGGCCGAACGCAGCGCGCCGAGGAACGGATATTTCGAGTTCGACGCCCAGCCGCCCATGATGATGCCATAGACCCCAAGCGAGGAGATGGCGAACAGGTAGAGGATGCCGACATTGATGTCCGACACCACCCAGCCCGGGGCAAACGGGATCACCGCCCAAGAGGCAAAGGCGAGAATGAAGGTAATCAGCGGGGCCAGCAGGAATACGGCCTTGTCCGCGCCCGCCGGGATCACAACTTCCTTGAAGACGAACTTGAAGAAGTCGGCAAAGGCCTGGAACAGACCAAAGGGACCCACCACGTTCGGGCCTTTGCGCATCTGCACACCTGCCCAGACCTTGCGGTCGCCCCAAAGCAAGAAGGCGAGCGAGACCATCACGCCGACAATGATCGCCCCCGCCTGGAGCACCGTGATCACGGTCCAGCCAATCGGGCTTGTCCAAAAGGTTTCAGGAGTCATGAGGTCTACTCCGCCGCCAGAGCCACCGGCGCAGACCGCAGAGCCGAGCACTCGGCCATGGTCACGCTGGCGCGCGCAATGGGATTGGTCAGATAAAAGTCAGCCACAGGGCTGAGGAACGGCTGATCGCTCATCGGACCGGCCTGACCCAGGGCCTTGAGATCAAGGCTGCCCGGCTCCGGACGATAGTCGAGACGGCCAAAGGTCGGATGATCGGCCATCAGACGCGCGCGCAGATCCGCTAGGCTATCGTAAGGCAGGACCTGACCGGCCCCGAGGGCCGCCAGATGACCCGACAGGGCGCGCAGGATCGCCCAGTCTTCCTTGGCCTCGCCCTTGGGGAACACCGAACGTTCGCCCAGCTGCACGCGACCTTCGAGGTTGACGTAGAAGCCCGACTTTTCGGTATAGGCCGCCGCCGGCAAGATGACGTCGGCGCGCGCGGCCCCGGCATCGCCATGGCTACCGATATAGACGACAAAGCTCTGGCCCAGACGGGTCATGTCCAGCTCGTCAGCGCCCAGCAGTACCACGAGATCCATGGCCCCACTTGACGCGGCCTTGAGGATGCCATCGCGATCGAGACCGCCCTCGCCCGGCACGAAGCCGAGATCCAGACCGGCCACGCGAGCCGCCGCCGTGTGCAGCAGGTTGAAACCGTTCCAGCCGTCGCGAACCACGCCGAAACGGGCGCCCAGCTCGCCAATCTTGGCCAGCACCGCCGCACCGTCTTCGCGATTGAGCGCACCCATGCCGACGATGAACGCCGGACGCTGGGCTTTTTCCAGCACCGTGCGGGCAAACTCGCTGTCGGCCAAGGCATTCAGCGCCGCCGGACCATCGCCGATATAGGCATAGTCATAGGTCAGATCTGACTTCTCGCCGATCAGGGCGATTTCGGTCTTGCCGCTGAGCCAGATCTTGCGCAGGCGAGCATTGATCAGAGAGGCTTCAAGGCGCGGATTGGTGCCGATCAGCACAATCGCATCGGCGTCTTCGATACCAGCAATGCCGCTGTTGAACAGCCAGGCCTCACGCGGGGTCTCCGGACTCACCGGCCCGATCCGCGCGCCGTCCTGGCGGCAGTCGAGGTTGGCCACGCCCAGACCCGAGAACAGGTCCTTTGCTGCCTTGAGCGACTCGGCATCCTGAAGGTCGCCGGCGAGCACAGCCGTGCGTGACAGCGGCGTCGCTTTGATCTTCGCGGCAACCAAGGCCAGAGCCTCGTCCCAGCTGGCGGGGGCGAGCTTGCCCTCCTTGCGGACATAGGGCCGGTCGAGACGCTGACGGCCCAGACCGTCCACAGCATAGCGGCTTTTGTCCGTGATCCATTCTTCGTTGATCGCGTCATTGAGGCGCGGCAGCACCCGCAGGACGGCGGCCCCGCGGTTATCCACGCGGATATTGGCCCCCAGCGCGTCCATCACGTCGATGGTCTCGGTCTTGGTCAGCTCCCACGGGCGATAGTTATAGGCCCAGGGCTTGTGGGTCAGGGCGCCGACCGGGCACAGGTCATTGAGGTTACCCGACAGTTCCGACGACACCGCATGCTCAAGATAGGTGGTGATCTCGGCGTTTTCACCGCGGCTGATCATGCCCATTTCAGTGACCCCGGCCACTTCGGTCGAGAAGCGGACGCAGCGCGTGCACTGGATGCAGCGGGTCATGACCGTCTTGATCAG
>DAITMY010000075.1:0-9312 GCA_036834925.1 Asticcacaulis sp. | reverse complement strand
ATCCCAGTGTCCGCCCCGAGCTCAAGGAAAAGGTCCAGGCCTCGATCGATCGGTTGGGCTATGTGCCGTCCATAGCCGCCCAGCGCATGAGCGGGTCACGCTCCTATATCATCCTAGCCATCAATGACCGGGAGCGCACCATCGCCGACTGGCGCGCCCGGCAGGGTAAGGACTGGGTGGACCAGATGCTTCTCGGGGGTATGCTCAAATGTGCTGAGCATGGCTACCGGATGATCTTTGAGTTGATTGATACGCACAATGATCATGTTGAGCGCGAACTGGGTGCAGCGATCGCCGCGCTGCAACCCGATGGGGTGATCCTGACCCCTCCGCACTCGGAAAACCCGAAGATTACCCGGCTGTTGGCCAAGCATGGCATACCCTTTGCCCGAATCGGCTCGATTGCCCCCGGGCCCGGGATTGCCATGACGATGGGGGATGAAGGGTCCGCAATCATGGCCTGTGAGCATCTGCTCGGACTAGGCCACAAACGGATTGGGTTTATCACAGGGTCTGACGAATACCTTCTGTCGCAATGGCGGGCGGTTGGGTGGCGCAAGGCCATGCAGGCGGCTGGGCTTTATGACGACAGCCTGTGCGTTCGGGGCGACTTTACGTTTGAATGCGGCGTGACGGCGTCTCACACCCTGCTGAGCCGTGCCGCGCGCCCCACCGCGATTATTGCCAGCAACGATCAGATGGCGCTGGGCACATTGCAGACAGCAGAGAACTTAGGTCTTTCAGTCCCCCGGGACCTGTCGCTGATCAGCTTCGATAACAGCCCGGTCGTCAGTTTTACTCAGCCTAAACTGACCGCCATTGACCAGCCGATTGCGGCAACGTTTTCCAGGGCAGTGGAGCTATTAATCCAAACCCGAGACATATCGACCATAGCGCAACCCGTTGTCGTGGACAGCGCCCTGATTGTCCGTGGTAGCACGGCCCCTGCACTCGCCGAAGATGATGCCCGCTGAGACGGGGGCACAATCCGGTCGGTTCCTTGCCCTCTACACCTTGGCGGCGGCGGGGGGCGCTGTGGCCTATGTCCCCTTTCTGACGCTTCTGTTGCCGCTTCAGGCCACAACACTGTTCGGGTCAGGGGCCGTGAACGTCATTGCCTATACGGCATTTTTCGGGGCTGTCGCCGCGAGCCTGTCCAACATCCTGTTCGGCTGGTTGAGCGACCGGACCCAAGCCCGCACGCCTTGGATCTGGGCGGGCCTTATCCTGTCCAGCCTGCTGTTAATTCTGATGCCGCTTACGCGCACGCCCCTGACCCTGATCAGTCTGATCGTGGCCTGGCAAGTGGCCCTCAATATGATGTTGGCCCCCTTGAGTGCTTGGGCGGGCGATCATGTGCCGGACGCACAAAAGGGTTTGCTGGGTGGCCTTCTGGCTTTTACCCCCGCCATTGGGGCCTTGTCCGGTGCAGGGATTACGCTGTTGGGGGCCGCCGCTGTCGAGGGGCGTCACGCCCTTGTCGCCGGGCTCGTGATCATGATGGTCTTGCCGGCCCTCGTGTTTGGACGGCCCCGGCCCATGCCCCAACTCAGGGTGCCAGATGTCACCCCCTTAAAGCGCGATCTAGGTCGCTTTGTCCGCTCTGATGTGGCCCGGATGTGGCTCGCGCGGCTTTGCGTTCAGGTCGCCGAAGCGTCCCTGTTTGCTTTTTTGCTGTTGTGGTTCCGAAGCCTTGAGCCCAGCATCCGGGAACAGGATGTCGCCAGCCTGTTTTCGTTCACTTTGTTCATCGCCGTGGGCTTTACCTTGGTCATTGGGCGCTGGTCTGACCGAGCGGGCCAACCGATTTTGCCCCTTGTGGTCTGCGCCCTGTTCGCCGCAATTGGATTAACCGTGATGGCGGCATCCACCACCCTCATGGGGGCCATAAGCGGCTATGTGGTGTTTTGTCTGGCCGGGAGCATTTTCTTGGCGCTGCATAACAGCCAGACCCTGAGAGTCTTGCCTCGACCACAAAATCGCGGGCGGGATCTGGGCCTCTTCAACCTGACGAACACAGTCCCGTCGCTGCTTATGCCGTGGATGGCCTTGAGCTTGGCAACCGCTCAAGGGTTCAGCGCCCTGTTCTGGCTCCTGGCTGGGCTGGCGCTGGTGGCGGGTCTGCTGCTGTTGACCGTCAAGCCTCAGCCTACCTCGTAGTCAATGGGCCCCGCATGGGGGCCCATCCGCGTCAGATAGACATAAACTGTTGTTGGTTACCCCACCGCCGGCTTGCGGGCATAGAAGCCAAACAACGCAATCACCGCATAGCAGGCAACCGGCAGCATCAGGGCCAGAGCCAGGTTGCCGCCCGTGGCATCGGCCAGAACGCCCGTCAGCAAGGGGATAATGGCGCCGCCAACAATGGCCACATTGATGATCCCGGACCCGTCCGCCGCCTTAGCGCCGAGCTTTTCACAGGCGAGCGAAAAGATGGTCGGGAACATAATGGCATTGGCCAGACCCACCGCCAGCAGACAATAGCCTGAGACTTCGCCTGTGGTCAGGGTCGATGCAACGATCAGAGACATCGCGCCAATCCCGGCCAAGGCCAGCACAATGCCCGGGCTGATCAGGCGCAGGATCACAGAGCCGATAAAGCGCCCCACCATGGCCCCGCCCCAATAGAGGCCGATTAGCTTACCGGCTTCCTGTTCCGGAAGGCCCATAACGTGGGCCTGCATCAGATAGTTGACGATCAACGAGCCGATCGCGACCTCGGCCCCGACGTAGAGGAAAATGCACAAGGCCCCGAAACCAAAGCGCGGGCGCTTGAGAAGGCCCAAACCCGAAATCAGGCTGGTGGATTCATGCACCTCACCCTTGAGCGCATTGCGGAACAACCAGACCACACCCGCGACCACCGCCAGCGCGATAGCCAGTCCCAGATAGCCCTGGACGATCGCCTTGGTTTCTTCTGTCCGGTAGGCCGCCAGTTCCGCGCCCGTGAACTGCGAGGCATTCATCGAAGCGAGGCTGCCGAGGATCAGGATCGATCCAACGATCGGAAACACGGTCGTGCCCAATGAGTTAAAGGCCTGAGCAAAGGTCAGGCGGCTGTGGGCCGTTTTTTGCGGACCTAACAAGGAAATCAGGGGATTGGCCACGACCTGGACGATCACCACGCCGCTCGCCAGCACGAACAAGGCCAAAAGAAAGACAGAGTAGGTCGCCGTCTGGCTGGCCGGAATGAACATCAAACAGCCGAGCAACATGGTCAAGAGCCCCACCACAGCGCCCCGCATGTAGCCAATCTTTTTCACCAACCGCGCCCCGGGGATCCCGATCAAGGCATAGGCTGCAAAGAAACAGAACTGCACCAACATCGCCTGAGTGTAGTTCAAGGAGAACAGCTCTTTGAGCTTAGGGATGATGACATCGTTCAGGCTGGTGATGCCGCCAAAGATAAAAAACAGGCCCATCACAAACAATTGCAACTGAGGCGAGTTTATATGATTGTCTTCTGACGTTGGGGTCGCATTTGCTGCGGGTTGCGGGGCCATGGCGTTCCTCTGGTTTTGTTATGTTTGTTCGGGGGCTGTGACCGCCCCCGCTAAATCGTGTTTAGCTTAGCGCACCGTCGGGGGACATAACAGCGTTCCCGCCTCTTGAGCGAGCCGGACCGTGCGAATCGTCGCGGCAAAGCCTTTGCGGGTTTCCAGCTTCAGGGGCACAATGCCCGTCTCTAACTTGGCCCCGGCTGCGGCAAAGCAACTTAAGGGCACTAGCGTCTGGACAGCGGTTCCGGGCTTAAGGGTGCGGGTCAGCGGCTGAAGATCCAGAACCCCGGCCCCGAGGGACAGTTTCACCGGACCGGTCGCCGCTGCATCAATGCGCCAGTCAATCAACAATGCGCCCTTGGGGTCAATTTTACTGGCCGGGGAAATCGCCGGGCCATGAATGGACACCGCCCCGTCGGCGAGCCACGTGAACTGACGCGCATCTTCCTGAGCGCCGAGGTCCACCGGGCGATTGGCAACGGCTCCATCAATGCCGAGATGCCAAGGCGCCGGAATCTTTCCTCGAAGGATATAAACCGCTGCCTGGCCGGGAGGAGACAACTCCAGCCCCGGGGCCTCGTTGACCATGGCGACGGTGGCGGGTTGGGCATAGGACAGGCCATAGCCCACCGGGAACAGTGGCTCCTTCACCGGTGAGCGCGCATCGGACGGCCAAGCAAAAGGCAACCGTCCCATGAAATCGCGCGCCGGCTTGCCCGCCTTAGCTGCAACCAGCACATCGGCAACGCCTTGGCCTTGTGTGCCGGGCAGCCAAGCGGCCACAAAGGCATCGGCCTGATTGATCAGCTTTCCGGTGAACATCGGACGTCCAGACAAGAACACCACCACGACCTTGACGCCCTCGGACTTGAGCCGCGCGATCAGGGCCTCTTCTTCCGGCTTGATCGGATAGGCGAGGTGCGGAACGTCGCCTTCGAACTCCGCATAGGGCGGCTCACCGATCACGACGATCGCGACCTCGGCTTTAGCTTGCGCTGTCCCGTCCGGGGAAAGGGTCGCTTGGCCCCCGGCCTTTTGCACCGCCTCTTGAATCGCCAGACCGATCGTCTGGCCTTTGGGGAAATCCGAGGCCTTGGTGTCCGTCCCCTGCCAGGTGATGGTCCAGCCCCCAGCCTGCATGGCCATGTTATCGGCACCAGAACCGGCGATTAACACGCGCGCGCCCGGTCGAATGGGCAAGGCATTGCCATTGTTTTTCAGCAGAACCAGAGACTTGGCGACCGCTTCTCGGGCCAGATCAAGGTGTGCATCAGCCCCGATTTGAGTTTCATCCCCCCGGACAACACGGGTCTCACCCATCAGGCCGAGCTTATACTTAACCCGTACGATCCGCCGCACCGCATCATCAAGACGATGACGCGAAATGCGGCCATCCTGCGCCGCCTTGAGCGTGTTCTGATAAAGCAGCTTCCAGCTGTCCGGGGCCATAAACAGGTCCAGACCGGCATTGATTGCTTGGGGGCAATCGGTTGCCGCGCAGCCTGGGATCTGGCCGTGGCCATTCCAGTCGCCCACGATCAAACCTTCAAAACCCATGCGCCCCTTGAGAACGTCGGTCAGCAGGCCACCATTGCCGTGGTGCTTGACACCGTTCCAGCTCGAAAAACTGGCCATGACCGTTAGAGCGCCGGCGTCTATCGCCGCCGGATAGCCCTGGGCATGGGTAGCGATCAGCTCAGCTTCCGAGATCCGGGCATCGCCTTGGTCTCGGCCATCGACGGTCCCACCATCAGCGAGAAAATGCTTGGCTGTGGCCGCGACCTTGTCGGACGGCAAGGGCTTACCCGCCTCCAACGCGCCCTGAAGCCCAAGGGTCATAGCCCGGGCGTAGTCCGCGATCAGGGCAGGATCTGCGGCATAGCCTTCGTAGGTGCGGCCCCAACGGTAATCTTGGGGCACAGCCAAGGTTGGCGCAAAGGTCCATTCAATCCCGCTGGCGGCGATCTCTGTGGCGGTTACGGCCCCAATACGACGGATCAGATCGGGATCGCGCGCCGCGCCCAGCCCGATATTGTGCGGAAAGATCGTCGCCCCGGGCAGGTTGGAGTGGCCATGCACCGCATCAACCCCAAACAGGATCGGGACCCCGGCCCCGGTGGCCACAGAGGCAGCCCGAAATTCATCGACAAGCTGACGCCACTTTGCGGCCGAGGCGCGCTCGTCGCCATAAGGTCCGGAATTGCCGCCCGCGAGGAGCGAACCGATCGGATAGGTGGCCAGATCTTCGGGCTTGATGGCGCTGATGTCCGCCTGGATCAGCTGCCCGACCTTTTGCTCCAGCGTCATGCGAGCCAGCAGCGCATCTATGGCCGCTTCCGTTTGGGCGGAGCTGATGGCGGAAGGGCTGGCGGAGGCCGGCCAAAGGACAGGGTTGGGACGCGCCTCAACGGGAACCGACTGCGACGGCATGACCTTTGACGCATGCGACGGCTGGCTGAGCCCATAGCCAGAAAGCCCCAGCGACGGCAGTGATGAACAGCCCGCCAAAAGTAAGGCCAAGGCCGAAATTGAGGATCCCAGTCGCATAAAAGCCTAACCCCATCGAATTGTGAACGTTCTCAAACACGATTGGTGACAGCACAGGATCGCAAAATCAAGCCACAAGTTAGAGGGTCACGCGCCGATACAGGACAACAAACGCGTTATGACCAGCCCCCCTAACCAGTAAACCGGATCCCTTAGCGTCGGCGCACAGAGGGCCGGGCCACAAAGCGGCTGCGCCAACAGCCCCTCTATCGCGTCCGATAAAAGCAGCTTTCGCCCTCCTTGGGGTGTGTCATCCACTTAGGGCCTTGATACCGGTTCACAACCCCAAAAGGACCCGCCATCCGAAAGACTTTCAGGGCCGTATCAATCCGGTGAAAACGGGGCTGCCTATGGATTCAAGTGTACAGGTTGTCTGGCTGAAACGCGATTTGCGGGTCAGCGACCATGCGCCCCTGTATGCCGCGGCGGCAGCGGGCCCCGTGCTGATGCTGTACATGGTCGAACCCGCCTATTGGGGCTTACCGGACAGCGCGCCTCGTCACTGGGCCTTTATTCGCGAAAGCCTGATTGATCTGGAGGCGCACTTGCGGGCAAGAGGCCACGGCGGCATCTGGCTCGGTATCGGCGAGGCGACGGACATTCTTTCCGAGCTGTACCGGCACTATGGCCACTTTTCCCTGTGGTCGCACGAAGAGACCGGCAATGGCTGGACCTATGCGCGGGACAAGGCCGTGGCGCATTGGGCGCGGGATCACAAAGTCCCTTGGATCGAGTTTCCGGCGAATGGTGTGGTCCGGCGTCTGAAAAGCCGGGATGAGTGGGCGGACCGGCGCGAGCAGGTTATGCGGTCGCCGGTGCTGGCGGCCCCGATTGCGCTTCATCCTGCCCCGTCACCGGACACAACACACCGAAGCCCGGATCGCGCGGATCTGCGCCCCCTCCCCGCGACGCGATCGGATTGGGAGCAGCTGGAAGTTACCCTATTTGGCCATACTGCCGGGGCCGCCTTACAGCCCGGCGGTCGGACTTCGGGCCTGTCGGTGCTGGACAGCTTTCTGACAAAGCGGGCGAGCGGCTATCTGCAAACCCTGTCACGGCCCGGCGTATCGGCCCGGCATTGCTCCCGCCTCAGCCCCCATATTGCCTTTGGCACGCTGTCGGTGCGGGAAATCGTTCAGGCGACCTTGAAACGCAGCTTGGAGGCTGAAATCGCGGGTCGGCCCAGCCCCGATGCCCGCAACCTGTCGGCCTTTGCCTCGCGGCTGGCGTGGCGCTGTCACTTTGTGCAAAAGCTGGAACAAGCCCCGGCAATTGAAACGCGCTGTATGCACCCCGCGTTTGAAGGTCTGCGACCACCCGGCGATCCTGACGCGCGACTAGAGGCCTGGATCCAGGGCCAAACGGGCTACCCGCTGATCGATGCCTGCATGCGAAGCCTGGCGGAAAACGGCTGGCTGACCTTTCGGATGCGGGCGATGGTGGTGTCGTTTGCCAGTTATCACCTGTGGCTCGACTGGCGCGTGACCGCCCCGCCCCTTGCGCGCCTGTTCACAGACTACGAGCCCGGGATTCACTATGCCCAGATGCAAATGCAGTCGGGTGTGACGGGCATCAACACCCTGCGGATCTATAATCCGGTCAAGCAATCGCGCGACAATGACCCAGACGGGCGCTTTATACGCCGGTTTGTCCCGGAACTGGCGGGGGGGCCCGATGCCTTTATCCATACCCCGTGGCTGTGGCCCGATGCGCCCGGGGCCTATCCCCGCCCGATCGTTGACCATGACACCGCCGTCCGCACAGCCCGCGCCGCAATTAGCGCCTGTCGCGCCGTGCCGGACTTTCGTGAACAGGCCCGCAGCGTCCATGCGCACCTCGGCAGTCGCAAACGGCCCCCGATACGGCGAAAGCCCGCTCAAGCCATCCCATTAAAAGCACAACTTGACCTTCCCTTTTGAGTAGCCGAAAAGCCCTCGAAGCGCCTTTATCGCCTATCGGGGGCCGACAAAGTCGCCGCTGGGGGAGTGTCCGCTCGTGTCCACCTATATCGTTACCGGCGCGGCCGGGTTTATCGGGTCGCATGTCGCGCTCATCCTGCTGGAGCGCGGGGATGAGGTGGTCGGGATCGACAACCTCAACAGCTATTATGACCCGGCGCTGAAGGCCGCGCGGCTGGCACGGCTTGAAGCCCGCCCGGGCTTTCGCTTTGAAAAAGCCGATCTGGCCGATAAGGCGACGATCGCGCGCATTTTCGACGAAACGCGCCCGGATGGCGTGGTCAACCTCGCGGCACAGGCCGGAGTCCGCTATAGCCTGGAACAGCCGGACGCCTATGTGGACTCCAATGTCGTGGGCTTCTTGTCCATCCTTGAGGGGTGCCGTGCCACCCAGCCAAAGCATCTGGTGTTTGCCTCAACCAGCTCTGTCTTCGGGGCCAATACCCGCCTGCCCTTCTCGGTCGAACAGGCGGCGGTCCATCCGCTGACCCTCTATGCCGCGACCAAGATGGCCAATGAAATGATGGCCCACAGCTATGCCCACCTGTTCAAATTTCCCTGCACGGGCCTGCGCTTCTTTACGGTCTATGGCCCCTGGGGGCGGCCGGACATGGCACCGATCAAATTTGCTAAAGCCATTGTCGATGGCCAGCCGATTGATGTTTACGGCGAAGGCAAGATGCAGCGGGACTTTACCTTCATCGACGATATCGCGCGCGGGGTTGTCCAGGCCCTGGACCAGCCCGCAACCATCGACCTGAATTGGGATGGGCAGAACCCGAATCCGTCGACCAGTGGCGTGGCCCCCTATCGGATTTTGAATATCGGCAACAGCCAGCGCGTCGAGTTGATGCACTTCATTCGCACGCTTGAGCATTGCCTCGGCCGCGAAGCCCGACTGAACATGATGCCCATGCAGCAAGGCGACGCCCAGAGCACCGAAGCGGATATCGCCCCCACAACGGCGACCCTCGGTTATGAGCCGACCACCTCGGTCGAGGTCGGGGTGCAGAAGTTCGTCGACTGGTACCTGCACTATCGCGGCCTGAACCGCTGACGCTGTTACGCGAGGATATCCGTCCGGAGCGGGCGGGCGATATGCCGGAAGGCTGGACCGTGACCACCCCTATGCCGGTGACCCCGCCCCCGACCATGCCCGGATAGAGGTGGCAATCCCGAAGTAAATGTTAATGAGGATTGCAAAAATTACTTACGAATAAGCGTCTAAAAAAATACAAATACGCCACTTCATTCTACATCATCCTCATCCTCATCCTCATCCTCATCCTCATCATCCTCATAAAATT
>DAITMY010000074.1:0-9345 GCA_036834925.1 Asticcacaulis sp. | reverse complement strand
GTCACGTCCTGTGGGTCTGGCGCGGCGTCACTCATGCCATCGTCTCCGGTTCCGGACGGCCTTTGCGGCGGCGACGCTTATAGAGCTCTTTTGGCCAGCGTTTGTGCACCCAGAACCACTCCTCGGGCCGCGCCCGGACCCGCGCTTCGATGAAGGCGGAAATCTTGCAGACGGTTGTGGCAATATCGTGGTTCCGATCCCCCGTCTTGTCCACGAGAATGGGGGGATGAACGATCGCGCGGAAGCGGGCCTTGTGCACACGCTCGACCGACATGGGCTGGAGCACGGTCCCGAACCGATGTGCCAGTCGTGTCGGTCCGGGGGCGGTAAAGACCTCGGAGCCAAAGAACGGGGTGGCGATACCCGTGTTGAATTTCTGGTCGTTCATCAGCGCCACAGACTCGCCCCTGGCCATAACCGTAAGCAGCTCCTTGGCCCCGTCCCCGCCCTTTGGCCCGAATAGGCGCACGCCATAACGGAACCGACCCGCCTTGATCCGGGCATCGACATAGGGGTTATTCGCCGCCCGATAGGTCATCAGACAGGTGACGCCGGAATCGACAATCGCGGCGGGCATCACTTCCCAGTTGGAAAAGTGCCCCGAGATAAACACCACCGGCGTACCGCTGTCGCGGATCTCGGTCAGCCGTTCCCCGTTGATCACCTCGACCCGGCCCGTGGAGGGCAGGATCCGGTCCATTAGCGGAAATTCCGCAAAGGTCCGGCCCAGCTCTTCCCATTGCGCCATCAAAACCCGCGTAAGCCAGGCCGCATCGTGTTCTGGAAAAGCGATTTTGAGGTTCTGAATCGCGACCTGATGGGCTGGCGTGAGCGGGCCTAGGGTCTTAAGGAGCCAGCCGCCAAAATCCGAAGCCGTATCCGTGGGCAAGAGCCGCACCAGAAAGGTGAACAGGTCATAGCCCACCGCCTCGATCCGCCACACGACGTGTTGCAGCGGCCCGATGGGTTTGTCCGGCGATACACCCCGATCAGCCACCCGACACCGTCCCGGCCGAGGGCTCGGCCTGTTTGGATGCGGCCTTGGCCTTGAGGATCTTCCACAGGCGCAAGGTGCGATACTTGGCGGCAATATGGCTGATCTCCAGCCCCTTGAGACCGCCAGTAATATGGGTGCGGATCAAGAGGTACCGCAGGAACATGAGCGGATATTCAAACGGTAAGCGGATCAACAGCACCCAAGTCTTTTTCTTCAGCTCCTTGGCCTGGAGCGTGGTGTAGCTGTCCTGTTTGGCCCGCAGATGGGCCATGGACCGGAACGAGAAATGATAGGCCGGGTGGCGCATCTGGCCCACGGGCTGACCCGCTTCGTCCACCGTATCGTGAACAAGGCTGGTGCGGAAGCTCATGGCCCGGCGGTCATAGAGGCGGATCTGATTGTGACCATTAGCCCAGAGCCGAGGACGTTGATCGCCCGGATAGACGGTCAGAAGATTGATCCGATAGCCTTGATTAGCCGGTTCGGGGGTATCGAGAACGGCGCGGATTTCAGCGGCCAGCTCGGGCGTCAGAACCTCGTCGGCATCAAGATTGAGGATCCAGTCGTGACGGGCCTCGGCCTCGGCAAAGCGCTTTTGCGGGCCGTAGCCTTCCCAGGCGCGATGCAGGACCCGCGCGCCGTGCGCTTCGGCCACCGCTACGGTCTCATCGGTCGAGCCGCTATCGACCACCAGCACGTCATCCGCAATCGCGCGGACAGCGTCGAGCGCCGCCCCGATCCGGTCGGCCTCGTTGAAGGCGATCATGGTCACGCTGAGCGGCCGACGTTCCGCCCCCTCGCCGCTCATCAGGCTGCGCGTCCCTTGGCCAGGGCATCAAAGGCGAGAAGCTGGCGCACCAGCGCCTCGAATTCTGAGAGGGGGACCATGTTGGGACCATCCGACGGAGCATTGTCCGGATCCGGGTGAGTTTCCATAAACACCGCATCGACCCCGACGGCCACCGCCGCGCGCGCCAGCACCGGCACGAATTCGCGTTGGCCGCCCGAGCTGGTTCCCTGACCGCCGGGCTGCTGAACCGAATGGGTGGCATCGAACACCACCGGGCAACCGATCTGGGCCATGATCGGCAAGGCGCGCATGTCCGAGACGAGGGTGTTATAGCCAAAGCTGACACCACGCTCACAGGCCATGGCATTGGGATTGCCTGCGCCATTGATCTTGGCAATGACGTTTTTCATGTCCCAAGGGGCGAGGAACTGACCCTTTTTGACGTTGATCGCCCGGCCCGTACGCGCCGCCGCGAGCAACAGATCCGTCTGGCGACAGAGGAAGGCCGGGATTTGCAGCACGTCAATCGCCTCGGCCACGGCCGCGCAATGGTCGATTTCGTGCACATCGGTCAGGGTCGGCAGGCCCAGGCTCTCGCGGATTTCAGCAAACACCGGCAGGGCCGCGTTCATCCCCATCCCCCGCGCCGCCGTGGCCGAGGTGCGGTTGGCCTTGTCGTACGAGGTTTTATAGATCAAGCCCACACCCAAGCGTTCGGCGATCTCTTTCAGGGCCGAAGCGGTCTCCAGCGCATGCTGGCGGCTCTCCATCTGGCACGGTCCCGCGATCAGGGCGAGGGTTCGGCCGCCACCAATATGCACCGGCTGGCCCGACGGCGCCTGGACCGTGATCACGGCATTGGGTTGAACCGGCTGAGCATCTGAGGGAAGAACGGTCACCATGAACTCCTGCACCGCCCCCAAACCAATCCGGGGGCCTTGGCGTAGAAGTGTCGCGCCTGACCGCTCGGCGCAAGAGTTTTGACACGGGAATTCCAAAAATATGTCCAGTCCTGCACCTGCTGCTGCCCCGGTTTTGCTCTGGTTTCGGGCGGACTTACGCCTGGGCGATCATCCCGGTGTCGATTGGGCGGCCCGGTCTGGCGGCGCGGTGATCCCGGTGTTTATCCACGACGAGCGGTCCGGCACCCGCCCCCCCGGAGCAGCGTCGCGTTGGTGGCTGGATAAGTCGCTCAAATCCCTCGACCAGGACCTGCAAAGCCGGGGATCACGGCTGATCGTGCGGGCGGGAGACACGCTTGCGCATCTCGAAACCCTGATCGCCGAAACAGGGGCAAAGGCGGTGATCTGTTCGGATCCGCATGATCCGGCGCTGTCTCCCCTCCATGCGCGGATCGAGGCGAGGCTGAGCGCGCTTAAGGTCCAGCTTCGGGTGTTTAACACGACCCTGGTGCACCAGCCGGGATCGGTCCGAACCGGCAGCGATACGCCCTATAAGGTCTATTCCCCCTTTGCCCGGGCGCTGCGGGCGCAGCTTGTCTGGCCCGACTCCATCCCAGCCCCAAAGCGCCTGAACGCCCCGGACACATGGCCGCAAAGCCTCGCGATCCAAGATCTCGGCTTTCATCCGACTCGGCCCGATTGGTCAGGTGGGTTTTCGATCTGGCAACCGGGCGAGGCTGGCGCACTGGCGCGGCTTGAGGCGTTTTGCCAATCGGATCTGGCTCAGTACAAAGACCACCGCGACCGGGCCGACCTCGACATCACCTCGCGGCTGTCGCCGCACTTGCGCTATGGCGAGGTCAGCCCTTGGACCGTGCTACGGGCCGCCCTTGAAGCCGCCCGTCAGGGCCGCGCTACCGATGCCGCCGCCGACAAGCTGATCAGCGAAGTCTATTGGCGCGAATTTGCCTATAATCTGCTGCATATCCATCCGGCCTTGTCTTCCGAACCGTTCAAACCGGAATATGCCGCCTTCCCCTGGCAGCCGGATGCAGACGCCCTTGAGGCTTGGTGCCGGGGCCGTACGGGGTACAGCTTTGTCGATGCGGGCATGCGCCAGCTTTGGGTTTCGGGCTGGATGCACAACCGCGTGCGGATGGTGGTGGCCTCGGTGCTGGTCAAGCATCTGCTGATCCCCTGGCAAGACGGCGAGGCGTGGTTCTGGGATACGTTAGTGGATGCCTGTCCGGCCAATAATCCGGCCAGCTGGCAATGGGTCGCCGGATGCGGGGCCGATGCCGCCCCCTATTTCCGCATCTTCAACCCGATCACCCAGGGCCAGAAATTCGACCCTGAAGGCCGGTATATACGCCAGTGGGTGCCCGAGCTGAAACCGCTCAAGACCTCGGACATCCACGACCCCTCGAGCCTTAGCCTGTTCCAGCGTTCGGGCGTGGGCGACTATCCCGCACCCCTGATTGCCTGCGATGCCGGACGCGACCGGGCTTTGCGCGCCCTCGAAAGCTTAAAGGCCGCCTCGTAAGAGACGGCCTTTAAGACGTTCATAACGGTGGACGTGTGGACGCAGGTCGGATTATCCCCGGCCCTTGACCGCAGCGCGTCCGCCATCGACACCGATGATCTGGCCGGTGATCCAGCCGGCCTCTTCGGACAGCAAAAACGCCGTCAGGGCCGCCACATCGTCGGCGCGGCCCAGACGCCCGAGCGGATGGGACTGGGCCAAGGCTTCAGCCATCTTGGGGTTCGACAATAACGGCGCCGCCAGCGGGGTTTCGGTCAGGGACGGCGCGATCGTATTGACCCGCACATGGGGGGCCAGATCCGTGGCCAGCGACCGCGTTAGCCCCTCAATGGCCCCCTTGGCGGCGGCGACCACGGCATGGTTGGGGAAACCTTGACCTACGGCGACGCTGGAATAGAGCACCACGGAACCCCCCGCCGCCTTAAGCGCCGGAAGCGCCAGACGCACGGCCTCAGCCGCCCCCACCGTATTGAGATCAAACGCCGTCAAAAAGGCCTGGCGGTTCAGACGGGCGAGCGATCCCAAATCAATCGAGCCGACCGCATAGACGAGACCGGCTAGGCTTGGGCCCGCAGCGGTCACAGCCGCCGCGATCTGGTCGCTGTCCAGCACGTCACAGACCGACCAAGGCGCGCCCAGAAGCGTGCGGGACAAGGTTTCTAGCGCCTCGGCGTTGCGACCGCACAGATGAACCGGCTGGCCCGATGCGATCAGGCGCCGGGCCGTGGCCTCGCCAATCCCCCCACAGGCACCAAAAATCAAAACCGGCGACGCGGCAGTGGGGGTTTGCGACATGACAGCTCTCCAAGCTAAGGTTTATTGGTTTTACGGATTGTCCCCAGCCCCGGATCAAGCCGCCCATGACCGAGACCGTTTCGCCCGCCTTGGGTCTGATGACCGCCGACGCGCTTCAGACGGCCTTGCGCGGTGGTACGCCGCCGCAGGTGCTCGATTGCAGCTGGTATTTGGATGGGCGCTCTGGGGCGGCCCTGTTCGAAGCGGGCCACATTCCGGGGGCGCGGCACATTGATATCGACCGGGTCTGTGACCCGCAAAGCCCCTTGCCGCACATGCTGCCACCGACCCAGCAACTGGCTCAGGCCCTCGGTGACCTGGGGCTGCGGCGGGAGCGCCCAGTGGTGCTCTACGACCAGCAAGGGCTGTTTGCCGCGCCCCGGGTGGGGTGGATGCTCCAGATCGGTGGATTTGACGATGTGGCCATACTCGACGGCGGTCTGCCGGCCTGGCTTGAGGTCGGCGGTTCGGTCGATACGGGACCGAATGAATCCGGCCCCCCCGTGACGCTTGAGCCCGTCTGGCGGCCTGCGCGGTTGATCGACCGCCGGGAACTGGACGCAGCCTTGAATGATCCGCGATGCCGGGTGCTGGATGCGCGCCCGCCTGAACGCTTTCAGGGTTTGGTGGATGAACCGAGACCGGGGTTGCGGCGGGGCCATATGCCGGGGGCGGTCAATGTGCCCTTTCGCAGTTTATTGACCGATGACGGACGGCTTTTACCGGTTCCAGACCTTGCCGCACGCTTTGCCGAAGTTGGCTTAAAAGCGCAACAGACGGCGATCCTCAGTTGCGGATCCGGGGTCACCGCCGCCATTTTGGGTCTGGCGCTTGATCGGATTGGCCATACGCGCTGGCGGCTCTACGACGGGTCTTGGGCAGAATTTGGGGCAGAATTTGGGGCAGAA
This sequence comes from Asticcacaulis sp., assembly GCA_036834925.1. GTDB lineage: Bacteria > Pseudomonadota > Alphaproteobacteria > Caulobacterales > Caulobacteraceae > Asticcacaulis. The sequence continues at coordinate 3,410 of DAITMY010000074.1, read as the reverse complement.
TAGGCCTTAAGGCTCAGCGGAACGGCGGGGCGTAGATCAGACCCGGACGCGGCGCAGACCAAAGGGCATTGTGTCCACGATCAAGATTAAGCGCCGACTTGGCCCCCAGATTCCGCTCAAAGATCTCGCCATAATTCCCGCCCGCCTTGATCGCATTATAGGCCCAGCGGTCCGACAGACCGAGGCTCTTGCCGAACTGACCTTCTAGACCCAACAGGCGGCGGACTTCCGGACTATTGGAGGTTTGAGCCACATCCTCAAGGGTCTCTCGCGAGATGTTCAATTCTTCTGCCAAGATCAGCACATTCAGCGTCCAGCGAATGAGATCGGCCCAAGCGGGATCCCCTTGGCGGACGACCGGCCCCAAGGGCTCCTTGGCGATCACATCCGGCAAGATCATATGCCCCTGGGGTCCATCGAGGGTCGAGCGAACCGCCGCCAATTCGGCAATATCCGAGGTTAAGGCATCACATTTTTCCGCCGCATAGGCTTCGCGGGCCTGGGCCTCGGTCTGGACCGGCACGGGATCATAGTTCAGCGCGTTGGCCGTAAAATAATCCTGAACATTCAGGGCCGACGTAGATCCGGTCAGCACACAGATCCGCGCCCCGCCCAGCTCTGTGGCGCTGGTGAGGTTCAAGGATCGACGCACCAAGAAGCCTTGACCATCGTAGTAATTGACCCCCGCGAAATCGACGCCTTCGGTGACATCACGGCTGAAAGAGCTGCTGGTATTGCGCCACAGAACATCGACACGGCCCGCCTTGAGCGCGGTGATGCGGTCCTTTGAGGCTAAGGGGACAAATGTGACGCGTTCCGGATCGCCAAAAATAGCGGCGGCTGTGGCCCGGCAAAAATCCACATCAAACCCGGTCCAGCGCCCTCGGTTATCGGGAAAGGCAAAGCCGATTTGGCCGGTGCTGACCCCACAACGCAGGGTCCCGCGTGCCCGGACAGCCCTTAGCGTTTCACTGCGCGATGGACCATTGCTGACTGTCTCTGGACCATCCGTCTCGCCTTTTGCTTCGAGCGCAGGCGCTTTTGCAGACGGCTGGCATCCAGTCACCAGAGCCGCGCAAACTAAGGTCAGCACGAGCGGCAGGCTGATCGTCAGACACCGGGATTTGGAATTCCCACCAAACACTTGGGATAAGCTGACCATCCGGGAAACCTGAACTGACCGAAACCACCCGGTAACCATAGCAAAGCGCTTCGCCGGTTGCACGAATCAATTCCTCGCACAGACCGGAAACGCACAAGTTACCAAGGGTAAGATATGGCGACGCCTGCTGGATTCGAACCAGCGACCGTCTGCTTAGAAGGCAGATGCTCTATCCAACTGAGCTAAGGCGCCGTCGCCCGGACCTCAGTGAGTCCAGGGTTGTTTGCGGTAGGTCGAGAAATTGTCGGCATAGGCCTTGAGGATGCGGGCGGGCTGTTGCGGCTCGACCAGACGGAACGCGATGCCATGGGCCTCGGCATAGGCAATCGCCTGCGCTTGGCTCTCAAAGGTCAGGCGGACCTGGGCGTTCATATCCGAAGAGCTAGACCACCCCATCAACGGATCCGGGATACGGGCCGAGGCCGGGACAAACTCAAGCGTCCAGTCTTTGGTCTTACCCCGACCGGACTGCATGGCGGTCTTGGCGGGTTTGTAAATGCGGGCAAACATGAACCAACTCCCGACGAGACAAATCAGAACACCGATGGTCGGAGCGACAGGATTCGAACCTGCGACCTGCTGCACCCAAAACAGCTGCGCTACCAGGCTGCGCTACACTCCGGCCAGCGGTGAAGAGCATCCCCATGCCACGTTGATCCGCAGACTGCAACGGATTGCCGGATAAAATCAGTGGGCATTTCCAAAGAACGGGTGTCGCACAGCATCTCCGGGCATGATTCCGAGTTCTGCCGCCTGTCCGCCATTAATTTCGAGCACCCCTTTTGCCGGCATGGCCGACCATAGCGGGGTTTCATCGAGCGGTTTGGCATTGCGGACGATCGAAACGATTCGGCCCTTGTCATCGAGATAGAGGATATCCAGCGGGATCAGCGTATTGCGCATCCAGAAACTGCGCATGGCCATATCTTCGAATTGAAACAGCATGCCCGTATCGCGCGGAAGGCTGGCCCGGTTCATCAGACCCTGTTGACGCTCAGGCTCTTCATCAGCGATCTCGACCTTGAACACATGAGACTGACCGGATGCGGTAACAACGGTCACAGTGTCCGATGCCGCAGGGCGCTTGTCTGTCGCGGCGGCACAGGCCATCACCACTGGTGCCAGCACGATTAAAACCGCCAGACCCAGAGCGCGAAGCCCACGGCTCGCCCGATCCCCGAATAGCTTGGATAGAATCATCATCAGCATCCTTCCCAAAGTCTCATGACGCGACCCTACAATGCGTCAGTGACAACAAAAAGACCCGCCGAGGCGGGTCCTTATCGTATTGGAGGCAAGACGGCTCAGGCGTAGCTCTTAACGGGCTGGATCTCTGCGACGACGAGGCCTTTGGGACCCTCGGCAAAGCGGACCATCACATCTTCGCCTTGTTGCAAGTCTTCAAGGCCACAGCGGCGCAGGGTTTCGATATGGACAAAGATATCCGCCGTCTCGCCCGGACGGACCACAAAGCCATAGCCTTTGGTGCGATTAAACCACTTGACCTTGGCCGGCTCGAGCGGGCCAACCGGTCCCGTGGCGCGGCGGTTGGCCACACTGCTGCTGCGCTCAAAGCCGCTATGGCCACCATTGGCTTGGTACTGGGGCTGAGAGCCAAACTCCCGGCGAGGCCCGTCAAACTCGCGCTGACGCGGTGCCGGGGCTGAACAGTGGCTTTCATCCAGACTTTCGATGGCGATCACTTGCCAGCCCTTGGGCCGACGCGCGACATCACAGGCGATCAGCGCCCCTTCGAGAGCGGCCTCTTTGCCAATGTCTCTCAGGCTTGAGGCATGCAGCAAAACATCGCGCATGTCCGTGAGCGACGGATCGTCTGGAACGATAAATCCGTACCCTTTACCGGGATCAAACCACTTAATCCGACCCCCGATCCGCACACTATCCTGGACCGGATCTTGTCCTTCGTAATCAAAGCCCACCATTAACCCCTCTCGCCTGCCTCCTTCACGCGTCCCTCCGCAGACAGAACCATAACACGGTTATGACGGCGCGCAAAAAGTAAGCCGAACGAATTTCGCACATTTGGCGAAAACTGGATAGTCTGGATTGCAGGCGAAGCGTGCTTACACGTCACAAGACCGTTGCAAAGCGCGCAAAACAACACACTTACGGGCGACAAGGGAAATTTTAGACAAATTTTCGGGTCTGAAGTGCGTGGCAGTCCCTAGGGGAATCGAACCCCTCTTTTCAGGTTGAAAACCTGACGTCCTAACCGATAGACGAAGGG
>DAITMY010000073.1:0-9417 GCA_036834925.1 Asticcacaulis sp. | reverse complement strand
CGGCGAGACTATTGGAGCCCATCAGAACAAGGGTCAGTAGTCCGAGATTAGGATGCTGGAGGGATAGCGCAATCACGAGCCCGGAAAGAGTGCCGAGGATCGAGAATGATAAGACCTTACTGGTAACATACATCCCAGCCGACATAGGCGTGACAAACAATGCCGTTAAAGTGCGTGTGTCTCGTTCCATCAAGATGTTGGTACCGACAAAAGTCAGCCCCAAGATTGCGGGATCTGAAAACAACATAACAGCCTCCCAAGGGAGTTGTGGGTCGTATGGCCGCACTAGGGTTACCAGCAAACAGAAAAATGCGGTCACTAAGATCGTAGCTGTGTAAATATGACCGCGAATTTGCGAAACGATGTCCCAAAATAGCATGTGTAGGATGGTGGTCACGGCTCGTTCTCCCGCAGCGCTTCGCCTGTAACCTGTCTAAACACGTCATCCAGTGAGGCTTCCTCACTGTGTATGGAGTGGATCTGTTCTCTTGTCAGTACAGAGAGAAAATCTGAATTCTGAGCAAGGCCATCAAGAGAAAATCGGTATTTATTAAGCTCACCAGCCACAAGGGTACTGACTGCGACACTTCGGTGTCCGTAACGTTGCTTAAGCGCTTCTGGCTGATCAAGGATCATAAGCTTTCCACGAGCAATAAAGCCTACCCGATCGCATAGGCGTTCCGCATTGCTCATATTATGGGTGGTAATAACAATTGTCTTTCCCTCACGCTTTAGGTTCAGGATAATGTCTACTATGCGAGATGATGTTGTCGGATCGAGGCCCGATGTAGGTTCGTCTAGGTAGAGCAATTCCGGATTGTGAAGAATTGCCCGTGCAAAATTCAACCTGACCTGCATGCCTTTTGAAAACGTGCCGACACGGTCGTTGGCGACGTGACTGAGGCCGACGAGTTCGAGCGCCTCATTTATCGGCCGCGTTTTGCAGCGGTAAAGACCGGCGAATAAGCGAAGGTTTTCAGCCGCTGTCAGGCGCGGATAGTGGTTTGGGAGTTCAAAGCTAACGCCGATACGCTCATATAGTTTGTGGTTCCAAGCCTGAAACGCTTTGCCAAACAAACTTACGGTGCCACTGTCCACCCGACGAATTTGCCGCGTCAGGATGCGTAAGAGTGTACTTTTGCCGGCGCCAGATGGTCCAAGAAGGCCAACGATCTCACCTCTGGTGATTGCGAACGAAACATCGTTTAGAACAATTTTATGTGTTCCCGGGTAAGCGAAAGTCAGCCGATTGACCTCGATGACCGACTCGTTGGCGTCCACAGATAATTTTTCGAAAGACACTGCTTTTCCCAATTGCTTTAGGGACGCTGTCCCTCATTTCACAGAGACTAGGTGTCGTTAGGGCTATAGTTGGTTCAAACCTGCCTAAAAAATTTTCTTGCAGCAAGTTTCTTTAAAGTGTTTAAATTTTGCTCTTAGTAAATAGGTAATAACCACTGTGCGTTGCTTCGCTTTCATTTTTGATGGACGTGGTGTCGTTAGTTGTTGAAAGTATAACTGCGCAGTATGGGTGAATATTTGCGGGAGATTTAAATGATAGGGTTTGCCTAAACATATCTTTACAAAATGTTTGATATCTAGAGTGTCAAAAGCACAAAAAAACCGCCGGAGCAGGGGCCCCGGCGGTTTTGTTTATTGCGGTGACAGACAATCAGGACGCCAGCTTTTGCGCCAGTGAGCCAATGGCCTTGTCGATCAGCGGATCTGTACGCTTGCCTTTCAGGCGGTCCTCAAGGACAGACTGTGCGGCATTCATAGCCAGTTCAGCGGCAGCGGCCTTGACCTCAGCCATGGCCTGAGCTTCGGCCTGAGCGATCTTGCGTTCGGCCAGAGCCTGACGACGGGCGATTTGCTCGTCGAGCTTGACCTTGGCTTCTGCCGACAGCCGCGCGGCTTCGATTTCCGCATTGGCGATCAGCTCGCGAGCCTGACGCTCGGCTTCAAGGCGCTCCAGCTTCAGCGAGTTGAGCAGCTCCTGGGCGTCCTGACGGATGCGCAGGGCTTCATCCAGCTCGGCCTTGATGGCCAAAGTCTTGGTGTCAATCGCCTTGACGATCAGGCCGGGCACCTTAAGCACCACCAGCAGACCGAAGAAAAGCAAAAGCCCGATGCGGACCCAGGTTTCAGGGTAGGAGAAGTCCATGGGTGTCTCCTCAGGCTTTCTCGAGCGCAGCTTTGATGTCTGCGCCCTTGGTGGTGTCGCCGGTCAGTTTCTCGATGACGCTGTTAGCCGTTTCCTCGGCAATGGCCCGGACATGGGTCATGGCCTGGTCACGGGCCGAGCGGATGCGAGCATCGGCCTCAGCCAGCTTGGCATTCAGGCTGGCCTCTTCAGCGGCCTGACGCTTAGCGGTTTCAGCGGCGGCCTTGGCCTTAGCTTCGGACGCCATTTTCTTAGCGTCCGTGCGGGCCTTGACTTTTTCCTGATCCGCTTCAGCCCGTTGGGCTTCGGCTTCGTTGCGCAGGGCGCGCGCATTGGCCAAGTCTTCGGCGATCGTCTGACCGCGGTCATCAATCGCTTTGCGCATGCGCGGCGCGAAAACGCGAGCGATCAGCAGATAGACGATGGTAAAGATAATCAGAAGCCAGACGATCTGACCGCCCCAGTACTCAAACTGCAGCTGCGGCAGACCCCCCTGGGCGTGTTTCCCAGCGGCTTCTGTGGATTCATGAGTTTCAGGCGTATTGGCCATCCGACCCGGTCTCCCTGTTGAACGCGGAAAACGGGGTGCAAGGCGTCAGCCTCGCCCCCCGCTTTGACAGTGCGTAGCGGTCGGCCGACGATTAGGCGGCGAACAGGATCAGCAGGGCCACCACGAAGGCGAAGATGCCGAGAGCTTCGGTCAGAGCCATACCCACGATCAGCATCGGGCGCTGGCCGTCGGCAGCCGACGGGTTGCGCAGGGCACCCTGGAAGAAGTTACCGAACATGGTCCCGAGGCCGAGACCGGCGCCCACCATGCCGAGCATGGCCAGACCGGCACCGATATACTTTGCTGCTTGCGCTTCCATCGAAGTGATCTCCGTTAAACGATGGTTTGATATGGGAAACGTTAGTGAGAGTCGAGGTTCACAACGTCATTGAGGTAGACGCAGGCCAGAACCGCGAAAACGAAGGCCTGCAGCGTGGCCACCATGAACTCAAGGGCGGTCAGGGCCACCACTGAGGTCAGGGCCAAGGCTGCACCGGCCCAGCCGAGTACACCCAGAGTTCCGAGCGACACGACAAATCCGGCGAAGACTTTGAGAACAATGTGACCGCCGACCATGTTCCCGAACAGACGCAGGGCAAGGGTGGCCGGGCGCATAATGAACGAGATGATCTCGATCGGCACAACGATCAGCAGAACCGGAGCCGGAACACCCGACGGGGCAAACAGCTTGAAGAAGCCGAGCCCATTGCGGACAAATCCGACAACAATCACCACCAACAGGGTCATCAGACCTAGGGTGACCGTGACCGCCAGTTGCGATGTCGCGGTAAAGAAGGTGGTCATACCCAATAGGTTCATGCCCAGAATGAACAGGAACAGGCTGAATATGAACGGAAAAAACTTATGGCCGTCATGGCCGATGATCGAGGTCGACAGATCATCAATGGCCCCGAACATGGCTTCGCCGACCACTTGCAAGCGACCGGGTACGGTCTTGGCCCCCATAGCGGTTATGCCAAAGAAGCTCACCACGGCGACGGCAGCGATGATCATGGCCAGAACCGAGTTCGTGATCGACAGATCGATGGCCATGCCAGCGATCTCGACGGTCGGTAACTCAACGACCTTCTCGATCTGGAACTGCTTCATTGGATCGGCCATTGGACCCTCGTCTTAATCTTGTGAAGACGCCGAAGCGTCGGACTGTGTTTCTTTGTCAGACACCGACTTGTTTGTCGATGCTTTAGCCTCGGTCCCCATGCGGCTGGCTGTGCGAACAACCAGATACATCGAAGCGGCGGTTCCGATCAGAACCCCGACCACCAGTCCCCAAGGGGCGGTATTCAGAGCCTTGTCGATCAACCAGCCCAGACCCAGGCCAGTCAGCACCCCACCCAGCAGCTCCCCGATAACCCGGTATGCTCCACCGGCAATCGCTTCGTCTGGCTTTTTAACCTCGCGAACCCGCCGCCGCTCCAGAGCGTCCAGCCGTTTCGTTAGATCCGCCAGGGCCTCGTCGTCCGAAGGACGCTGTGACATGGGGCTGACTCGTTTGGATCCGTCGGACAATACCGTCAGACCACGTGTGCGAACGGCGCGGAACCTAAAGCCCTGACCCTGCTACGTCAAGCCGCAGTTGCAATGCGGTAAGTCAATGAAAACAATCAAAAAAGCTCAAGATCACTCTGAGACCAGCGCTTCGGCCTGTTTCAGATCCACCGAAACCAGCTGCGAAACCCCGCGCTCGGCCATGGTCACGCCGAACAATCGATCCATCCGCGACATGGTTACAGGATTGTGGGTAATGACAATGAACCGGGTCTGGGTGCGGGTCCGCATCTCGTCCAGCAGGCGGCAATAGCGGTCCACATTGGCGTCATCGAGCGGGGCATCCACTTCGTCGAGCACACAGACGGGGGCGGGATTAGCCAAAAACACCGCGAAAATCAGCGCTGTCGCCGTCAAAGCCTGTTCGCCACCCGACATAAGGCTCATGATCGACAACCGTTTGCCCGGCGGACAGGCATAGATTTCCAGCCCCGCTTCGAGCGGGTCCTCTGATTCGATCAGCCGCAGTTCCGCCTGACCGCCGCCGAACAGGGCGACAAACAGGGTCTTGAACTGGGCATTGATGACATCAAACGCCGCCAGCAACCGTTCGCGCCCCTCGGCATTCAGCTCATCAATGCCGTCGCGGAGTTTGGCGATGGCATTGACGAGGTCCATGCGCTCATTTTTCAACGTGTCGAGCCGGTCCTGATACTCGCTGGCCTCTTCTTCGGCCCGAAGGTTGACGGCTCCCAGCAGATCACGTTCCCGCTCCAGCCCGCCCAGCAGAGATTCGGCCCCGGAGGCATCCGCCGGGATGGCGATGGCATCTTCGCGCAGCTTTTTGCCCAGATCCTCGGGTGAGAGGTGGGTTTGCTCGCGCAGGTGTGATTCGGCTTCGGTGCGGCGGATCCCCGCGGCCTCGAAATGGGCGAGGGCGCTGGCGCGGTGTTCGCGGCTTTGCGCGGCTAGGGTCTCGGCCTGACGGGCGGCCTGATCGGCGATCCGGGCGGCGTCTTCGGCGGCGGCCAGATCGTCGCGGGCCTTGCTGCGGCGCTGTTCGGCCAGCTGAAACTGGTCCAAGAGCCCGGCTTTACGGGCCGCCATGGCTTCGGGGGCCGCAATGGCGACCTCAAGCAAGCCTCGGGTTCGGACCTGATCCTGATCGAGCTGGCCCACGCGCTGGCGGGCCTCTTCGGCGCGGCGGGTCCAGTCGGCCAGTTCGCGGCCGAGGTTGCGCTCGCGCCCTTCGCGGGCCTGCCGCTCACGGGTTTCGGTATCGAGGGCCGCCCGGGCGCTCTGAACGGCCTCACGCGCCAGTTTGGCCTGTTCGCGGGCCTCGTTTAGGGCGGCATTGAGCAAGGCCGTATCCGCTGGTGCGGACATATCCGCCCGCGTCTGGGTCAGCGCTGCTTCTGCGGCCTCAGCCTCGGCCAGAAGCCGGGTTAGGGTCTCATCCAGCGCAAGGGCGCGGGCTTCGCGCCGCGCGCGCTCCTGAGATAGGCGGTCGCGCGCTTCGCGAGCCTGAGCCACCAAGCGTTCAGCCTGAAGCGGGGCAGACCGGGCGGCTTTCAGCGCCTCTTCGGTCTCACGCAGGGCCTTCATCGCGGCGTGATGGGCGCTTTGGGCCGCGTCGACCGCAGGGCGCAGGGCGTCGATGTCCTGTTCCAGCTCGTCAAAGCGGGTCCGCTGGGCCAGCCGCGTCGCCGCGGGCTTTGGCGCATCGGCCCGAACGACAAACCCATCCCAGCGCCACAGATCCCCCGCCGGGGTTACAAGGCGGGCACCGACCGGCAAGCCGACCCGCAGAGTCTCGGGCTGGCCATGCAGGATCACCCCAACCCAATCAAGCCGGGCCTTGAGCGCCTCCGGGGCGCGCACATGCTGGCTCAAGGGGACAACGCCGTCCGGCCAGTTATGCGGTGGGGCGTCGGCCCCGCCCCAATAACTTAAGGCCGCCGAATCGAGCGCGGCATTCAGGTCTTCGCCCAGCGCGGCCGCCAGAGCGACTTCATAGCCCTTGTCGGCGCGGACCTGATCGAGGGCGGGGGCATGGTCGCGGCGGGCCGGGGTCAGGAGCTGGGCCAGGCCGCGTGATTCGGTGGTCAGTCGCCCCAGCCGGTCTTCAAGCTGGCGCGCCTGCTGACGGGCTTCGGCCTCAGCGGGGGTGGCGTCGGACCGGGCCGTTTCAGCCGCCTCAAGGTGGGCACGAGCGGTATGGAGCGTTTCAAGCGCACTCTGGAATCGACTTTCCGCCTCGGCCAGCGCCGGGGTCTCAAGCGGACCGAGGGCCTCGCGCTCGTGGCGGGCTTGGTCAACGGCAGCCTTGGCCCGGCTGGCGCGGCCCTCAGAGTCCCGCAAGCGGGCCGCGTCGGCATTCTGACGGGCGGTTTCTGCGGCCAGCTTGGCGGCCAAGGCTTCGACTGCCGTTGCCGCCTCGGTCTGGGCAGCTTCGGCTTGATCGAGCGCGGCCTTCAAGGCTGGAAGGCGGGATGGCGTGGCCGCAATTTCGGCGCGGACCCGTTCCAGATGGCTGCTCAGCCGCTCCAACTGGGTGGTCGCATCGTGGGCGACTTCCTGTTCGCGCTCCAGATCCCGGATCAGTCGGGCTTGCTCGGCCTTGAGCCGGACAACCTCGGCGGCGGCCTGTTCGGCCTCCATCTCCAGCCGTTCTTTTTCCAGCGATAGCCGGTGCAAGACGGTGGCCGACACCGCGTCTTCTTCCTTCAGCGGCGCTAAGGCTGTAAAGGCCTCAGTGGCAAGGGCCTGGGTCCGGGCCGCCTCGCGGGTCGCCTCCTCGACGGTGCGCGAGCGGGTCTGTAACTCGGTCTGGGCGCTCTGGAGGGCCGTATCGGCCTCCAGCCAGCGGGCATAGAGCAGGGCGCTTTGCAGAGCGCGGATTTCCGCCGAGAGTTTCTTGTATTTCTCCGCCTGGCGGGCTTCGCGCTTCAGCCGCGACAGGGCGGTGTCCAGCTCGCCAGAGATGTCCTCCAGCCGGGACAGATTCGCCTCGGCCGCCTTGAGCCGAAGCTCCGCCTCGTGGCGGCGGGTGTGCAGACCCGAGACCCCGCCCGCTTCTTCGAGCACCCGTCGGCGGTTCTGGGGCTTGGAGGCGATCAGCTCAGAGATCTGGCCCTGGCGCACGAGGGCGGGCGAATTGGCCCCGGTCGAGGCATCGGCAAACAGAAGCTGGACATCGCGGGCCCGCACTTCCTTGCCATTGACCCGATAGGTGGATCCGGCGCCCCGATCGATGCGGCGCGCCACCTCAAGGCTGGCCTGATCGGTAAAGGGTTGCGGGGCGCGCCGGTCGGCATTGTCGATCAGCAGCGTGACCTCAGCCCAGTTGCGGGCCGGGCGCTTGTCGGCCCCGGCAAAGATCACATCGTCCATGCCCGCGCCGCGCATGGCCTTGGCACTGGTCGCCCCCATGACCCAACGCAGGCTCTCCAGCAGGTTGGACTTGCCGCAGCCATTGGGGCCGACAATGCCAGTCAGGCCCGGTTCAATGAAGAACTCGGTCGGGTCCACAAAGGACTTGAAGCCCGTCAGCTTAAGGCGTTGAAATTGCAAGCGTCACCGGGGCCGGGGCAACGGGCGCTTGGCCTTGTCAGACGGCTTGGCCGGAGCCTTGAGTGCTGTATTGATCGCTGCCGCAATCGCCTCATAGTCAAAGGTCTCGCGCGGCAATAGCGTGCCATTGACGACAAAGGCCGGGGTGCCGGTGATGTCAAACGCCGAGGCATTGGCCTCCATCCGCGTTTGGATGGTTTCGAGCGCCTTGGCGTCCGTCAGGCAGGCATTGGCCCGGGCTTCGTTGAGGCCCGCTTTTTCCGCCGCGCCAAACAGCACGGGACGGGCATCCCCGCTGCTGAACATGGCCTTCTGGCCCTTCATCACATCGTGGATGACGCTGAAGTAGCCCTCGGAGGTGCCGCTGCACCGGGCGAGCAACAGGGTAGCAAAGGCGATATTGGCCGGATCCGTGGCCAGTTCGCGGAAGACGTAGCGGACCTTACCGGTATCGACAAAGTCCGCCTTGATCCGGGGCCAGACCGTGGCTTGCCAGTTGGCGCAATGGCCACAGACCGGCGAGGCATATTCGATCAGCTCCACCGGGGCGTCGGCCCGCCCGATCGTATGGTCCCATCCTGCGGCCAGAGGGGCTGGTTTTGCAGCCAAGGCCGCAGTCAACCACAGACCAGCGCCCGTCCCGAGGGCCGTGACAGTCGCAAGCAAAGAGCGGCGGGACGGGGTCATGGTCGCGGGTGTCCTCGATTATTTCTTCAGTTCAGCATCAAGGGCGGCGGCGAAATCCGCTGCCGTCGTGCCTTGCTTATAAGGGAACGCCTTGCCGTTGATAAAGAAGCTCGGGGTGCCTTGAATGTTGTACTTTTTGGCGTCGCGTTCCATGCGCGCGGTAAAGGCGGTGATGGCCTTTTCGTCGCTGACGCACTTGGCAAAGGCGGTCTCGTCCATGCCGACCGATTGGGCGACGCTTAGCAGCATGCCGCGTCCGTCGCCGGTGGCGAACAGTTGCTCCTGGCCGCGCATCAGGGCGTCGATCACATCGAAATATTTATCTTTGCCCGCGCACCGCGCCAACAGGCCTCCAGCCATGGAGACGTCTGCGGGCGGGGTAGCAAACTCGCGGAATTCATAGCGGATCTTGCCCGTATCGATATAGTTCTTCTTCAGTTCTTGATAGATGGTTGAATGAAAGTGGGCGCAGTGGCTGCAAGTCGTCGAGGCATATTCGACCAGCGTGACCTTAGAGTCCTTGTTGCCGAGTGAGAAGTATTCATCGGAGGCCATGCCTTTGCTACCTCCGGCATTATCACAGGCGGCGAGGGCCAGCCCGGCCGCAGCAAGGGCCGAAACGAGGACGGAGCGGCGGGCGAGACGGTTCAGGGAAAGGCGCATGGGATTTCCGTAAGCTGTGAGTGCCCGCACAATTGCGGCCAATTTTGGCTCCTTTGAGACCAAAGGTGAGCGGGGGTTGTCAATCGCTTTTCCGCGCAGCGCGATGTTCGACACTGCGCGAGATCCGCAACAAGGTCGCCTTGAGGCGCGGATTGGCCACATCGGCGAGGCGCGCTTCCAGTTCTGCTTCGCGCGCGGCATCGAGCGGCGGGGCAGGGCGGGGCTTGGCGGCGCGCTGGGTTTCGGCGCGGGGGCTGACGGTTCCCTGGAT
>DAITMY010000072.1:0-9485 GCA_036834925.1 Asticcacaulis sp. | reverse complement strand
GGTTAAGGGAAAGCCCTCAACGGAAAAGACCGAAAGATGCCCGCCCTCTGGCCGCGTCGCCCGCCAAAGGGTCATCAGAGCGAGGATATTGAGCCCAGTGCCAAAACCCAGCTCCGCCACGGTAAAGCGCTGTCGGCCATGCCAACGCTCCGGCAAGCCACAGCCGTCGAGAAAGACCGCCCGGCTTTCGGCCAAACCATCCTGAAGGGAGAAATAGATGTCGCCAAAGCGCCCAGAGCGCGGCGCGCCGTCCTCGCCAAAGACCAGATCAGGGTCCGTTGCGCCCACAGGCAGAGAGGGATCAGGGAAACTGTTCATATCGGGTCTTATGCCGGAACCGGCTCAAAACAAAAGAGACCCCAAAAGCAAAAGGGCCGCCCGTTGGGGCGACCCTTCCGTCTTAAAACCCGTGAGGGTCGTAAGATTACTGAGCAGCAGCCGGAGCAGCAGCGGCCGGAGCGGCAGCAGCGTCAGCAGCCGGAGCAGCTTCGGTCGAAGCAGCAGCAGCAGCGTCGGTAGCGGCAGCGGCGTCAGCCGGAGCAGCTTCAGCCGGAGCGGCTTCAGCAGCCGGAGCTTCAGCAGCCGGGGCTTCTTCGGCCGGCTTTTGGCAAGCGGCGACGGACAGAGCGGCGACAGCGGCGCCAGCGACGAGCAGTTTGCGCAGAACTTCAGAGGTCATGGATCCAGATCCCTTCAAAACGTTAGGACGCTAGGTTGGCCTGCGCCCCGGGTCTCTAATAGGACGTTTTGGGTGAGTCTCGCAAGAGGAGATTTCACGGATTCGTGAACGATTTTATCGCCTCTGGTGCTTAAGCCCCAGCAAATTCGCGATTTAGGCTTCATTCGGGATGCTGTTGAGCACTTCTTCCATTTCCGAAAAACTCGGTTGGTAGGCACTGGGAATATTGCCACGCCCGATTTCCACCGAAATCTGAGCCGCATTGCCATGCAAGTGCGCCACAAGCACCGCCTGAATGATCTTGTAAAACGCGCCTTCTTCGTTGACCACTTCTTGGAAGCGCGCAGCAAACGGCCCCACAAAGCCATAGGCCATAAACACGCCCATGAACGTCCCGACGAGCGCGCCCCCGATCATGCCCCCAAGCACGGCGGGCGGCTCGGTGATCGAGCCCATGGTCTTGATCACCCCCAGCACGGCGGCCACGATCCCAAGTGCTGGAAGCGCGTCTGCCATGCCCTGAAGCGCGTGTGGCCCGGTTAAGGCTTCATGGTGATGTTTTTCAAGCTGTTTTTCCATCGCATCTTCGACTTGATGCGGATCTTCTAAGTTCATTGTCATCATGCGCAAGGTATCGCATATAAAATCAATAGCAAAATGATCCTTCATAATCTTTGGATACTTGCTAAAGATTGAACTATCATGCGGCTTTTCAATATGACTTTCGAGCGCAATCACGCCCTTTGATTTCATCGTTTTGGTCAATGAAAATAAGAGTGACAAAAGATCGCGGTAATCTGAGGCCTTCCACTTCGGCCCACCAAAAATTTTACCGAACCCACCAAGAGTACACTTAATTGTATCCATGCCATTACCAATGAGAAATGCGGCAACAGCAGCCCCGAAAATGGCCATGAATTCATAAGGCGCAGCATAAATGATCACATCCATTTTGCCGCCAGCCCACAGATAGCTGCCGAACACCATGGCAAACAGCAGGACAAGACCGATAATCTGGAACATGGGGGGAACCTCAGCGCGTGATCGCGCCACCATGCGCGTTAATGCTTAAAGCGAGGTTTCGAAGCTTACAGGGCGGAAAAAAGAACGACGGCGCAGCGGCTCAGGATAAAGGCCGCGCCTTCATCTCAGACTCCAGCAAGACTACCATTCCAGGTGACAAGTAGCCGTCCGCAGGCAAGCTGCGCGCACGCTGCCAGTTTCGGATGGCGGCCCGAGTCCCCGCCCCAATCACGCCATCGACAGCGCCCGCTTTGAAACCCAAGCTGTTGAGGGCGCGTTGCGCCGCCTGACGCTGCTCAAGGGACAAGGGCACTTCCTCTGGCCAAGGCGTGACCAGCGCCGGCTTGCCCGCGATCCCATCCGCCAGAAGGCCGACCGCCAGAGCATAGGCCGTAGAATTGTTATAGCGTCGGATGACAAAGTGATTGGGCAGAGCCAAAAATGCCGGTCCCTGCGCCCCCGACGGCAGAATCAACACCGCCTGTTCCGCCAACTCCGAGGCATTAAAGGTCCCGCCGTCGGCGCGAACGACGCCTTTTTCAACCCACCAGCCCGGCGTTTGCTTTTCCGTTTCGGACAAATAATAGTCAAATCCTACCGGTAGGCGCACCTCGACGGCCCAAGCCTGATCGCGTCGCCAGCCGGATGTGGCCAGCAGGTTTGCGGCAGATGCTAGGGCATCGGCGTCCGAGGTCCAGATATCGACGACCCCATTCCCGTCCCCATCCATACCGAGTTTCAGGTAGTTTTCTGGCAGAAACTGGGTTTGTCCCATGGCGCCCGCCCAAGACCCTTTCAGCCGCTCGCGGGGAATGCCCCGATCCCGCAAGATTCGAAGGCTATAAAGGAGTTGTGTTTCTGCCCAATCCCGGCGGCGTCCGTCATGCGCGAGGGTTGCGAAAGCCGATAGAATGTCAAAGTCGCCCTGAACGCGCCCAAAGTCGCTTTCCATCGCCCAGATCGCGCCCAGAATAGCCCGAGGAACGCCCGAGCGGGCTTCGGTTTCTGTAATCCCCGCGACGAGCGGCAGGCGGGTCTGGGCGGTCGAGATCCGGGCTGACGACACTGCGCCACGCACATAGGCGCTGATGGGGCGCGAGAACTCTGGCTGCTTGCCATCTAAGGTCACGACCCGCTCAGACGGGCGAACCGTGGCAAACTGCGCGTCCAGAAAGGCCCGATCAAAGCCTTGCGCCTCAGCGCGCTTTAAGAACTGAGCCCGCCACTCTTCAAACGTCAAAACGGGACGCGACGCGACCACGGGTGCCGATCCGGACGCACCACTCGGAGGCGTCGGCGCCACGCTCTGTGTCGGAACCGGGACAACTGGAGACGAGCTGGGCACCGTCGTCGCGGTAGAACAGGCCGTCAGAATCAGGAAAAGGGGCAAGAGGCGCTTTGTCATAGTTAAAGCATGGCCTAGTCTGTGTCCGGGTTTCAACCCGCGATCGATGACAAGGCTTATTTTCCAAAACACACCCGCGTGACCAAGCCACCGCTTCGGAACGCGCCTTGCGAGGCGCATGGACGGGAATCGGTTGACACCTTCGCCATCCGACCCTATACACCGCCCCTCACGCACGTCCGGTGGGCCGAAAGCCTGCATACGACGTGTCTTTTTTATTGGCATCTTGAACTAGGTCTAGCGCGATGAAGGTCCGCAGCTCTCTGAAGTCCCTGAAAACCCGTCACCGGGACTGCAAGATCGTGCGCCGCAAGGGCGTGGTCTATGTCATCAATAAGACGGACCCGCGCTTTAAGGCAAAGCAGGGCTAAGGGCGATGCCGACGTCGGTTCTATTCGATGTCGGTAATGTCATTATCCCTTGGTCGCCGCGTAAGCTCTACACAGAGCTTTTCGCGGAGATCGATGAGATGGATCTGTTTCTTGAACAGGTCTGTCCCATGTCTTGGCACGAACACCATGACCGAGGCGTGCCTATGGCCGTCTCTGTTCCGGAACGTATCCGGCTATTTCCCAACTACGCGGAGCCTATCCGTGCGTGGGATGAACGTTTTATGGACATGCTGGGCCCCGCTATCCCCCAGACTGTTCGCTTGATGCATGCTCTACATGCGAAGCACGTCCCGCTCTATGCCCTAACAAACATGCCCGCTGACAAAGCGGACGCGGTGTTTGCGCGCGATCCCGTGTTTACGTTTTTCCGTGATATCATCATCTCCGGGATCGAGGGCGTGATTAAGCCTGACCCGGCCATCTATCAGATCACTCTGAAGCGGCTCGGCAGACCCGCATCGGATATTCTGTTTATTGATGACTCTGCGGCCAATATCGCCGCTGCCCGGGACATGGGCTTCCATACCCACCATTTTACCGACCCCGATGCGCTCGAACCGGCGCTGATCGCCCACGGCCTGTTGTAATTATCCACAAGGCGTCCAACTCACCCGGTTGAGCCCTGTGCGTGTCCCGGCTAGGGTCCGCCCCCAAAACATCGCCAGCCTTAACCAAAGGAATTGCCCGTGAGCGAGGACGCCTTTTCATCGACGGACCCCGATGTCCTGACCTCGGCCGCCCAAGGCCGCCTCAAGACCATCATTGAACGGATTGAGCGGCTGGAAGAAGACAAAAAGGCCGTGTCCGAGGACCTCAAGGAAGTCTATGCCGAAGCCAAGGGCGAGGGTTTTGACACCAAGATTCTGCGCAAGGTCGTTGCGCTTCGTAAGAAAGATAAGGTCAAGCGCGAGGAAGAAGAAGCGCTGATTGACCTTTACCTCTCGGCTATCGGCGGTCTTTGAGGCGCAAACCGCCCCCGCCCGGTTCGGACAGGCCCTTAAAAGGGTCTGGTCTGGATCGTAAGTCGTCACAATCCGATAAGGACAAGGCCGCACGGGCCGCGCTCAAGGCTCTGGAAAAAGCCCGCAAGGCTGCACAAAAGGCCGAAAAGCCTCTGACGGAATGGGAAGACGAATTCCTGACGTCCGTTGAGGGCGCGCTCAAAACCTATGGCCGCGCCTTTTCGGATCCGGATAAGGGGGCACCCGGAACGGTCTTGTCGCTGAGGCAAGGATTAAAGCTCAAGGAAATTCGCAAGAAATCAGACCCAAAGCCGCTTGATGATAAAACGCGGCGGTCTGGTTTTTCCCGCAAAACAGTCAAGGGCACAAAAGCCAAGCCGTGGATCCGGGATGACACACCCCCGGAAGAGACGGAGTAACGGGATTACCGGCCTTGCCCTTGGGTGACCCGATCGCCCAAGATCCCGGCAAGATATCCAAATAGTCCGGTCAACAGTATGCCCATGATGACAAACCACATGGGATAACCCTTAATCATCAAAGGGATCAGCCCAGTCACAATCAAAAACAACCCGGTCATCCACGCCGCAATCGGCCCCTGTCTGGCAATACGGGTTGCGGTATAGCCACCGCTGAGAATGCCGACGGACCATGCGAGAAGCATCATCACCAGAAACTGGGGCGGAAAGGTTGCCAGCACAGCGGGCAAATCCTCGGGCCTAGCCATGTCGAGACTTGGAGGGGGCGGAAAGGCGTAAAACAGGAAGAGTCGCAAGCCGTTATAAACCAGCAGCCCAACGACCAGCCCGGTCAACAAACCCAGTAGGGCTGTCAAAATATCACGGGTTGTCAGCCCCCGCAGCTGCTCAAATGGCATGTCCCGGTCCCTCCCCTAACCGTTTTGTCACTTGCCCTGAGCCTTGGCCGACCTAGAGTCATGCCAAAGATAATATACAGGGGGCAACGTGTCTGATGTACTTGAAGTCTCGGGCCTGACCAAGCGCTACGGGACATTTTTAGCGGTCAATGACCTGAGTTTTACGGTCAGACCGGGTATGATTTGTGGCTTTCTGGGCCCTAACGGCGCCGGAAAGACCTCAACCTTGCGGATGATCCTCGGCATGAGCACCCCTTCGGACGGTCAGGTGACGGTCCTCGGGGCATCTGAGGCGCGGGCCGTCCAAAACCGCATTGGCTTCCTACCAGAAGAGCGCGGATTATACCGCAAAATGACGGCGCTTGAGGCCATCTGCTTTTTTGGTGAGCTAAAAGGCCTGAGTGGCCCGGAAGCCCGCAAGCGTGGGCTTTTCCGGCTGGAACAACAAGGACTTGGCGCATCGGCCCACAAGGCCATGAAGGATCTGTCCAAGGGTATGGCCCAGAAGGTCCAGCTCATTACCGCCATCCTGCACGACCCGGAATTCCTGATCCTAGACGAACCGTTCTCTGGGCTTGACCCCATGAACCAGCAAGGCCTTGAGGACATTATCCGGGAAATGGCCGAAAAAGGGACCACGATCCTTTTTTCGACCCACATCATGCAGCATGCGGAACGGCTGTGCGACAAGGTCGTACTGATCGCTAAGGGAACCAAGCAATTTGACGGAACCGTTGCCGAGGCCCTCAGTAAAGCCCCGCGTACAATCCTACTGGCGGATCCAGCAAGTGGGGCCAATCTGAGCGCAGAGACTTTGGCAGCCCTACCCGGTGTCAAGACCGTTGAGCGACGCGACACCCACCACGATTGGATTTTGACCCTCTCACCCGGCATCGCCGCGGCCGAACCGCTTCGCGCCGCGTTCCGTCAGGATCTTGCCCTGGGCCATTTCCAGACCCGCGAACCCAGCCTTCACGACGCCTTTCTGGTTCTGGCGCAGCAAGGGGAGACCCGCGCATGAGACATACCCTCCTGATCGCCGGGCGCGAATATACCGCCTATATCAAGACCGTCGGGTTCTGGTTGTCTGTATTGCTGGTCCCGATCCTGATTGTCGCATCGATGAGCGTGGCCCCGTTGCTGATTGCCACCAAACCCGCAGACAAGATTGCCGTCCTTGATCTGACCCGTGAAGGCCACGATGCGGCGCTCAAGAGCCAGCTTGGCGCCAAAGGATCCGCCGGTGAGCGCGAAGCCATGGTCCAGATGGCGCGCATCGAAGGCGGCGCGGATGCCGCCAAGCGCGTCGCCGACGCCTATGACAAGGGCGGGGCCGAGGCCGCCCGGGGCCAACTTGCGTTTGATGCCCCAAGCAGCAGCCGCGTCAAGCTGAGCCCACGCCAAAGTTTAAGTTGGGTCGAGGCTCCGGCAATCCTTAAAGACGTACAAACCGCCGCAGAGGCCCAGGCGCGTCTGCAAAAGGCAGTGACGGACGAAACCAAACTGCCGGACAAGATCATTCTGTTTCACCGCGGCACCGGTCGGCTTGAAAGCCTAGTCTGGCAATCGGGGGGCAAAGGTCTGTCAGGGATGAATAATCTCAGTCTGACCCAAGCGATCAATCCCATCCTGTTTCGCGATGCCGCGAGCCGTGCCGGCTTTGACCCAGACGCCATCCGTAAACTTCAGGCCGAAGCGCCCAAGGCCGATGTCTTCACGGCCTCTGAAAAAAGTGGGAAAGCCGCCAGCCTTTCGGAACGCCTTCGCCCGATTGTGGGCTTTGCCAGCGGCTTCCTTCTGTGGATCTCGATCTTTTCGACCGCCACCTTGATGATGAACAGCATCGTCGAGGAAAAAGCCAACCGCGTGCTGGAAGTGCTGATGGCCACCACATCGGCCGAATCGATCCTGATCGGTAAGCTACTTGGGGTGGCGATGGTGATTGGTACGGTGATGCTGCTCTGGGGCGCCGTGGGAGCCTATGGTCTGCACTCACTCGCTACCTTGCAACCAGAGTGGCTGAAGACCGTGATGGGACTGATTACCCTGACGGATCTGGCTCTGATCCTGGTGTTTCTGGCTTTGGGCTATGTGCTCTATTCCGTGATGTTCCTGACACTCGGGGCCTTTTGTGAAACCCCGCGCGAAGCCCAATCTCTGTTGGGACCGGTCATTGTGCTGCTGATGATCCCGATCATGGTGCTGAATGCCGGGCTCTATGCCCCGGAACTGCCGCTGATCACCTATCTGTCCTGGGTACCGTTTTTTGCCCCCTTCCTGGTCGGCTCACGTCTGACCGGTGCGGAACCCTCGCCAATGGAACTGGCCTTGATGATCGGTGGTATGCTGCTGAGCATCGCGCTGGTCCTGAGAATTGCCCGCAAGGCCTTTGGGGCGGCGGCTTTGAGCAGCGGCGAGGCCAATTGGAAGGGCCTGATGCGGGCCCTCAGCAAAGATCACTAAACGGACCGCGATTGTGCCGGGCCCATGGTCCCGGCGACTTTCACAGAGGCCATAAAGCGTGTGACAAAGAAAAAGGCCACCTCCGAAGAGGTGGCCTTAACTTTAGTCTCTAGCCCTGCCGTGGGAGACGAAGGGGCGCGGGAGACAGCTTTCGCGCTCGACCCCGCTGCCTTTGGCAGGAACGGTAAACCGGTCTTGTCGCTTACTTCGCGCCGCCGCGAGTCAAGCCACCGCCTTCACGCTGGATGCGCTTGCGAGCCAGCTTACGGGCACGACGAACGGCCTCAGCTTGTTGGCGAGCGCGCTTTTCCGAAGGCTTTTCGTAATGTACGTGGCGCTTCATTTCGCGGAACGAACCCTCGCGCTGCATCTTCTTCTTCAGCGCTTTCAGGGCCTGATCGACGTTGTTGTCGCGGACAAAAATCTGAACCAGGGGTCTCTCTCCTTGCGTCACCCGCCCCCGCCGTCGGGGCCGGGGACCCGCTTCCGGGGTCACCACCCAGTCGGGGCAGGCGATCAAAAAAACATGTCCCGCAGACGGGGCTGCGGGATTGAGGCGAGCGGTTTACATCAGATGCGACCCGATGTCCAGACGTGCCTTTTCACTTGCACCGGACTTTTGTCTGGACTTGGATGCCCTCGCCGCGCATGCCCAGCGTATACAGGACCAGGAGGTCAGTCATGAGCGTTTCCGAAAATCATACACCATCCGCCCCCACCCCAACGGTGAGCCTTGACTGGGCGGATCGGACGGAACAGGCGCTGCTTGAAGCCGCGCTGACGCGGATCCCGGCCTTGGGCTTCAGCCGCACCACGGTGCTCGCCGCAGGCGCCGAGTTAGGCCTGAGCCCCGCCGAATGCGACCTCCTCTTGCCCTATGGTGCGCAGGATCTGGCCGCGCTGTACGCGCGCCGCCTGGAGCACAGCGCGACAGAACGCCTTGCGAACACAGACCTTGCCAGCCAGAAGATCCGGGAAAAAATCCGTCTTGGCTTAACAGCGCGCCTTGATGCGGCCGCAGAGCACAAGGACGTGACCCACCGCTGGGCCGGCTTTCTGGCCTTGCCCGGCAATTTGCCGCTGGCCCTACGTCTGGTGTGGGACGCCTCCGAAGCGATCTGGCGGGCGGCAGGGGACACGGCGACCGATGAGAACCACTACTCCAAGCGAGCCATCGTCTCTGGCATCCTGATGGCGGCCCTTGTGACCCGGCTAACCCAGGGGGAAAAGGCTGCTTCGACACTGGTCGATGAGCGCATCAGCAATGTGATGGCGTTTGAAAAGTGGAAAGCCACCCAGACGTTCCGCCCCGATACCCTGCTTCGGGATCTGGCCAGTCAACTTGGCGCGTTGCGGTTCAAGGCCCTGCCGTAACCCCTAGCGCTTTAGGATCCGATTGATGTGCCCCATTTTGCGGCCCGGGCGGCCTTCGCCCTTGCCGTAAAGGTGCAACCGGGCATCCGGCTCTGCGGCCAGTGCGGACCATTGATCGGCTTCATGGCCCAATAGATTAACCATCTCGACTGAAAGGACCGTCTTCGTGGATCCAAGCGGCCATCCAGCAATCGCCCGAATATGTTGTTCGAACTGGTCCACCACGCCGCCGTCTTGGGTCCAATGGCCGGTGTTGTGAACGCGCGGCGCGATCTCGTTGAGCAACAGGGTTCCGTTTTCGAGCACAAAC
>DAITMY010000071.1:0-9524 GCA_036834925.1 Asticcacaulis sp. | reverse complement strand
GTCAACCCCATAGCCATAGCGACCAGCCGAATGCGCAAACTCATTTTGAATATCTCCCCAAGAAGCGGCGTTTGTAGGAAATGTTACTTAAGATGCGGTATATAACGCCGGTCTTATCCTCGGGGTTTCGGGTCTCTGTGCGAATTTGACGCTGTCTGCTTCTTCCCGGCATCAATTTGTGCTAGACTAGCTAATTAACTCAGCAAACTGTGAGCATGACCTTGGGCGTGACCCTCGATCTCGCCGCTGCGACGCGTGCGCCGGCCCCCGTTAATCTGACCGGACTAACCCGCCAGGGATTAATCGACGCCCTGATTACGGCGGAGGCTGTTGAGCCGCGCAAAGCCAAGATGCGCATGCAGCAAATCTGGCGCTGGTTGCACCATTATGGCGTCACTGACTTTGGCCTGATGACCGATATCGCCAAGGATGCCCGCGCCATTTTGGCCGAAAAGTTCGTGATCAGCCGCCCCGAAGTGGTCGAACGTCAGGTCAGTGTGGACGGCACCCGCAAGTGGTTGATCCGATTTGCTCCGGGCATTGAAGCCGAAACCGTCTATATTCCGGATGTGGGTCGCTCGGGCGCCTTATGTGTCTCCAGCCAGGTGGGATGCACGCTGAACTGCAGCTTCTGCCATACGGGCACCCAGCGGCTCGTGCGCAATCTGACTGCTGCTGAAATCGTGGCTCAGGTTCAAGTTGCTCGGGACGATCTCGGCGAATGGCCAAGCCCAAAAGAAGACCGTCGACTGTCCAACATTGTGTTCATGGGCATGGGCGAGCCGCTCTATAATCTCGACAATGTCGCCGATGCCATGGACATCATCAGCGACAACGAAGGCATTGCCATCTCGCGTCGCCGCATCACGGTCTCGACCAGCGGCGTCGTGCCGGAAATGAAGGCCTTGGGTGAACGCACATCGGCCATGCTGGCCATCTCGCTTCACGCGACCAACGATCCCCTGCGCGACGAGCTGGTGCCGATCAACAAAAAGTATCCCATAGCTGACCTAATGGACGCGATCCGGAATTACCCCGGATTGTCCAACACGCGACGCGTCACGTTTGAATACGTGATGCTGAAGGGCGTGAATGATAGTCCGGCGGAGGCCCGGGCCTTGATCCAGCTGCTCAAGGGCATTCCAGCCAAGATTAACTTGATCCCGTTCAACCCTTGGCCGGGCACCCGTTATGAATGTTCGAGTTGGGCCACAATCGAGACCTTCGCTGCGATCCTGAACAAGGCCGGTTACGCCAGTCCAATCCGCACGCCACGGGGCCGGGACATTCTGGCGGCCTGTGGTCAGCTCAAGAGTGAAAGCGAAAAGATCCGCGCGAGCGCCCTATATCAGGCCGCTCGCTCTGCGCTGGAAGAAGCCGATGAAGACGAAGGGGTTGCGGAAAATCCAGGGGCTGACGCCGCCTGAGCATACCCCCTCCCTGACGCATCGGTATAAAATCCGACCCAAAGTGCCTCTTTTTTGCCTCAATCAGGAGAATAAGCACGAGAATTGCCCCATGTGGCCGAGCACGCTTGTGGATGTCACACAGACTTGGCAAAGTTCATGCAGGGTAGTGGGGACATATAGGCGGGGAGTATCGCAATGATCCCGGATTTCTTGAATCTGGACTTTCTGGCCCCTCAGGTCATGCGGCCTGAAGTGCAGGCCTTTGCTGCGGGCTTTCAGGTAACGCTGTTGCATGCCGGGATTACGCTCGGCATGCTGTTGATCGGGGCCGTTATCTATTCGATCCTGACGCCGTACAAAGAAATCGCGCACATCCGCGAGGGCAATTCGGCCGCGGCCGTTGCGTATGGTGGGGTCCTGATCGGTTTGGCGATCCCGCTGGCGACCGCCATGTCGGCCTCAACCTCCGTGCGGGAGATCCTGTTCTGGGGCGGGGCAACCGTGATCCTGCAACTGTTTGTCTTCCGAATGATCGACTTCCTGCTGACAGGACTGCCGGCCCGGATCCAAGAAGGTGAAGTGTCCGCAGCCGTGCTGCTGGTGGCTGCGAAACTAGCAGCAGCCTTGATCTTGGCTGCGGCTGTCGCCGGATAAGGACCAGAACCATGAGCGGGTTTCGCCTACCGGACTGGCTCATCTATGCGACTGGACTGGTTCTGTGTGTCGTAATTCCCGGCACGTGGCGGGAGAAATCCCCTGTGCCACCCGCGCCGAACCCTCCTAGCCCAGAAGAGTTTCTTCCGTTGGCCCCGCTGGCGCCGTTTGACCCATCACAGGTCATTACGGTTCCAAACCTGTCCAAAATGGAACACCGCGGTGCGGCTTTTGCCATCTCCTCGCGCGGTGAGTGGCTGACGACACGTGAGGTCCTCCAAAACTGCGAGCACCCCGCGCTCCTGATCGGTGGCGATCTGGCAGTGCGAGCCAAGGCTGGACACAGGGACCTGCGGTCACAGATCGCCCTCTTGACCACGCCGGGCGGCCCCATGGCCTTGCCAATCCAGACAGAGCCCCCTCTGAAGCCCGGAGATCGGGCCTTTCACCCGGGCTATGTCCGCGGCAGTGTGGCAGAAACGACGTCCCGTCTGATCGGGAAAACCGTCCTCGATAGCCGCAAACGCGGGGGTGGTAATCAGGTTGTCTATGCTTGGGCCGAGGCCGGTCGGACCGCGAAACTGCCCGCTGGGCTGCGTGGGATTAATGGGGCCCCCGCACTCAATGCCCACGGTGCCATTGTCGGGGTCACTGTAGGGCACAACCCGCGACGCGGCCGGGTCTATACGACTACGACCGAGTCTGTCACGGCTGCTCTAAAAAACCGAACCAGCCCCGAAGAAATCGCCGTAGGCGTGCCGCTGACCCGCAAGAACTATGGCTTGGTCAGCGACACCCTGCGTCGGGATATGCGGTTGTTGCCGGTTCTTTGCTTGCCTGCTTGACGCTTTTAAGCGGCCAATCTTGCCAAGAAACTCTCTACACCCTGGCGCAGACTAAGGCTTGTGGACTCCAATGCCTTCAACTGAGCTTGCACGTCCTCGGCCGCACTGCGTGTTCTCTCAGCCGTGTCGCTGCTTAGAGTCGCACTTTGAGCCACAGACTGGGTCATGTCAGAGGTGGCACCGATCCGACCGGACATGTCCTGTGTGGTTGCGGCTTGCTCTTCGACCGCAGCCGAAAGTCCTTGAGCGAAATCCGCAAGACCGTCGATATTTGATGCGATTTGCTCTATGGCGCCCACAGCTTGGCCCGAGGTTGTATCAATCGCTGCAATTCTTTGAGCGATCTCTTCGGTTGCCTTGGTGGTTTGCGTCGCCAAGGCCTTAACCTCGCTGGCCACGATCGCAAAGCCTTTTCCAGCCTCGCCCGCGCGCGCCGCTTCAATGGTCGCATTCAAAGCCAACAGGTTTGTCCGGGTGGCGATTTCATCAATCACACTTAAGATGTAACGGATGTCTGTCGCCTGTTGCGCAAGCGTCTGGACACCTTCGCTGGCGCTCTGCATCGTATGGCGTGTTGTGCTGATCATCTCTGCGGCACGATTAAGGTTTTGGCTAACCTCACGAACCGACCCGGCCATTTGATCCGTTGCGGCTGCCAAGGCCTCAACATTCGAGGCCGCCTTATCGCTCGTATTCGCAGATGTAAGGGCTTGCGACCGATTTTCCTGTGCCAATTTCATCATTTGCGATGCCGCGACCTGCATTTGCGACAGTGCATTTTGAACAGAGTCAATTAGGGAATTGCTCTCTGCACGGAACACCGCAATGCTGGCCTCTATTTGCTCATTACGCTCTCGAGACGCACGAGCATATTCAGCTTGTTTCTCTGCCAATTCTGCCGCTTGGTCTTGTGACGAAAACGCTTTTGTCAAATTGGCTGCATTTTCTGCAAAAACAGCCAACAAGCGCTGAGAAACCCAAATCAGAACCGCAGTCTGCACAATCAAGATAACAGCATGAATGAGTACACGACCGAAATCAGATCCTCCGGGATAAACAGCCGCAGGAAATGTAAAATTTAAAACCAAATGGTGTACAGCCACAACAGCTGAATAGGCAACAATAGCGCGCCAATCAAAGAAACCTGCACAAACAGCTAGCACAGCAAAAAAATACATGTGCATGTCTACTTGATAAGGCGTTCCAGCTGCAGCGAATACAGACAGTGAAACCAAAACTGCTGCAGCCATGGCACCGGTAATTCTAAAAGATACACCAGAGCCATCACGCATCCACGTGCCAATGCTTAAGGCCAAGACTGTGAGGGATCCTAAGCCAATGGCCCAACCTGAACCATGTCCAGTGAACAAGACAAGCGCGATATTAACGACGACAGCAAAACCAAGAAAACCCAGAAATATCCGGGAAAATTGCAGTCGTAATACTTCGAGATTTGTCATGGTGATTCCCTTCAGCACGTCCCTGAAACCGGTGCACGCAGCACCAGAACACCAGATGTTCGGCCAAGTTGTGATAAGAAGCTATTCGCATCTGAGCGCACAATCCAAGCGCGGCCCCAAGGAGTCGCGGCAAGAATTTGACCATCAGCGTGCGCCACAGCCGCGAACAAAGAGCGAGGTGCATCCTCGTCTGAACCCGTTAGCTGCACAGCCAAAACCGGCTGCCCGGTAACCGGCCAAGCTTGCACGAACGTCAAAACGCCCAAGCAAATCAGAAAATTAGCTATAAACAGGCGAACGGACTTCATTACAGGCTCCAATGATGAGCCCATGTTAAGCCAAAGCTGCTAATTTATTCTTGAACGCCGTTTTGAAAATGAAACGACACGTAGGCGCCGGGACTCGATGGACAACACCACCAAGCCCCGGCCATAAGAAATTTAGTTCACATCCTCTGGCTGGCGCGCGCCATTGACCAATTCCTGAACCACCGACGGATCGGCAAGGGTCGAGGTATCACCAAGGTTGGATGTATCCCCTTCGGCAATTTTACGCAGGATCCGGCGCATGATCTTGCCCGAGCGGGTCTTGGGCAGGCCGGGCGCGAACTGGATCACATCCGGTGTGGCAATCGGCCCGATCTCACGCCGGACCCAGTCCCGCAGAACGCCTTTGAGCGCCTCATCCGGGACCTCTTCGGCATTGAGCGTGACATAGCACCACACGCCTTGGCCCTTGATGTCATGCGGGAACCCGACCACCGCCGCCTCGGCCACCTTGGCATGGGCCACGAGCGCGCTTTCAATCTCGGCCGTGCCCAGTCGGTGACCCGAGACATTGAGCACGTCGTCCACCCGTCCGGTGATCCAGTAATAGCCATCGGCATCGCGGCGACAGCCGTCGCCGGTGAAGTACTTGCCGGGATAGGTGGAGAAATAGGTTTCGAGGAACCGCTTGTGGTCACCCCAGACGGTGCGCATCTGGCCCGGCCAGCTGTCGGTCAGGCACAGGTTTCCCTCGGTCGCCCCGTCAAGGGACCGTCCTTCGGCATCCACAATGTCGAGCTTGACGCCGGGCAGAGGCCGGGTCGCCGAACCGGGCTTCAGGGCGGTGGCTCCGGGCAAGGGCGAAATCAGGATCCCGCCGGTCTCGGTCTGCCACCAGGTATCCACGATCGGGCAGCGGTGTTGGCCGACCACGCGGTGATACCACAGCCAGGCTTCGGGGTTGATCGGCTCGCCGACCGAGCCCAGCAACCGCAGGGAGGCGCGGCTGGTTCGGGCCACCGGCCCCTCCCCTTCGCGCATCAGGGCCCGGATCGCCGTCGGCGCGGTGTAAAAGATATTGACCTTGTGCTTGTCGATCACCTGCCAGAACCGGCTGCTGGAGGGGTAGTTGGGCACCCCTTCGAACATCAGGGTCGTGGCCCCGTTCGCGAGCGGGCCATAGACAATATAGCTGTGGCCCGTCACCCAGCCCACATCGGCAGTACACCAATAGATCTCGCCCGGCTTATAGTCGAACACAGCTTCGTGGGTCCACGAGGCCCAAGCGAGATAGCCGCCGGTGGTGTGCAAAACCCCCTTGGGCTTGCCGGTCGAGCCAGAGGTATAGAGGATAAACAGAGGATCTTCTGCGGCCACCGCCTCGGGCACACAGGTCGCCTCGACACGGGCCGCCGCCTGGGCATAAAGCACGTCGCGTCCGGGGGTTAAGGGCAGATCGACCCCGGTCCGCGCCACCATCAAAACCGTCTCGACCTGGGGGCAGTGCTGAAGCGCGGCATCGACATTGGCCTTGAGCGGAACGCGCTTTCCGCCGCGCACCCCCTCGTCGGCGGTAATCACAAGGCGCGAGTCACAGTCATTGATCCGACCCGCCAGGCTGTCCGGCGAAAACCCGGCAAACACCACCGAATGTACCGCCCCAATGCGAGCACAGGCCAGCATGGCAAAGGCCGCTTCGGGGATCATCGGCAAATAGATCGTGACCCGGTCACCCTTTTTGACGCCATGCGCCTTGAACACATTGGCCATGCGGCAGACTTCGTCGTGCAGCTCGGCATAGGTGATCTTACGGCTGGCGAGGGGATCATCGCCCTCCCACAGGATCGCGGTCTCATGCGCTTTGTGCGGCAAATGACGGTCAATGCAGTTGACCGAGGCGTTCAGGACCCCATCCGCATACCAGCGGATCCGGAAGTCCGAGAGGTCATAGTTGACGTCTTTGACTTCATTGAACGGCTTGATCCAGTCAAGACGCTCACCAAGGGCGCGCCAATACCCTTGCGGGTCTTCCTCAACGGTCGAAACCGCCGTTGCATACTGTTCTGCGGTGATACGGGCCCGTTCGGCCCAAGGCTGCGGCACCGGAAAAAGGGTGTCGTGGTTCATGGCGTGCTCCCTGCTCATTTTTTACGCAGTAAGACCGTGCTAGAACCGCCCCTTCGGGCGCGATGAAGCAAACACCGGCTTCTGCGCGTTTTTTGTATGACAATTCAAGGTATGTCCCATGCGGCTCGCTTTATCAACGTGGCAAGAGGTGGAATCCCGCCTGAAGGCCGATAAAACCATTGTGATACCAATCGGGTCGAACGAGCAGCATGGTCCCACCGGCCTGCTCGGGACCGACTGGATGTGTCCGGAGATCATCGCCCATCAGGCTGAGCGCGAGGGCGACATCCTAGTGGCGCCAACGTTCAACATCGGCATGGCCCAGCATCACCTGGCGTTTCCGGGCACCATCAGCCTGCGCCCCACCACCTTTATTGCGGCGATCTGTGACTGGGTGAACTCTCTGACCCGCCACGGCTTTGAGCGGATCTACTTCCTCAACGGGCACGGTGGCAATGTGGCCACCATCGAGGCGGCGTTTTCAGAAATCTATGCCGACTGGTCGTTTTCCGAAGAGCGCTGCCCGTACATGCTCAAGCTGGTGAACTGGTGGGATCTGCCAGGGATCGTCAAATTGTGCGAAGGCCTGTTCCCCACGGGTCACGGCAGCCACGCCACGCCGTCTGAAATTGCCGTCACCTATGCCGCCTATCCGGAGCATGTGAAAACGGCGACCTATGCGCCCCAGATCGCCGGAAACGGTCCGATCCGCGATGCGCTGGATTTCCGCGCCCGGTTCCATGATGGCCGGATTGGCTCTGACCCAGCCCAAGCGACGCCCGCTCTCGGCCAGACCATTATCGATGCCGCCAGCACGGCCCTGATTGAGAGCGTCAAGGCATTCTCAGACGAGCAAATGCCGGCTTAAGCCGTTCGGATCAGCGATCCGTCCCGCACCACGGGCCAGGGCATCAGGCTCTGGCCCGCACAGGGACCGCCGACGCAGTGGCCATCATCCGGCCGGAACAAGGCCCCGTGCCAGGAACAGAGGATCATGCTGCCGTCCCGGGTCAGGTACTGATCGAGGGTCTGGGCCAGGGGCAGTCCGGCATGGGGACAGCGGTCAACATAGCCGCTGACGGAGTCGCCCCGGCGAATGACAAAGCCGTGGAAGCGGCCCGCCTTCATTTCCAGCACAAAGCTGCGCGCACCGGGATCGGCCAAATCGTCAAACGCGCACAGAGCCACCCCCGCCGGGGTCGCCCAGACACGCGGCATATCCAGCGGATCAGGCTGGGGATTGGGCTGGGGCGTGTCGCTATCGCTCATGCTCACCACTCAGATTTCAGGGGCCGGGCCAACAAACGCTCGATCGCCCCATCAACACAGGTTTCCCCGGCCAGAATAGAGGCCACCGCTTCACAGATCGGCAGTTCGACATCGAGTTCACGCGCCAGCGAGCGCACGGCGGGGGCCGATTCTACCCCCTCGGCCACGGACAACTTGCCGGACAGGGCCTGATCGAGGGTCTGTCCGGCCCCAAGCGCTAGGCCGACGCTCATGTTGCGGGACTGGCTGGACGAGCAGGTCAGCACAAGGTCACCCAGACCGCACAGACCGGCCACGGTTTCCGGGCGCGCGCCCAGTCGCCCGGCAAAGCGCGTCACTTCCGCAAAACCCCGGGTAATCAAGGCAGCGTGGGCATTGCGACCCAACCCACGCCCCTCGGCGATCCCACAGGCAATCGCCAGCACGTTTTTCAGCGCGCCCCCGGCCTCGGCCCCGATCACGTCATTGCTGACGTAGGGACGGAATTTCGGCGTCGCGATAGCTTTGGCTAGGTCCGCCCCTAGGGCCGCATCGCTGCAAGCCAAGGTCACCGCCGCTGGCAGGCCACGCGCCACTTCGCCGGCAAAGCTCGGCCCCGACAGCACGGCCCCGCGCGCATGGGGCAAGGCCTCAGTCAGCACATCGTTCATCAGCCGATTGGTGCCGCGCTCAATCCCCTTGGCACAGAGGATCACCGGCAGGCCTTCGCGGGCCACAGGCGACAGGGCCGCCAAGGCTGAGCGCATATGCTGGGCCGGGGCGACGGCTAGGATCAGGTCACAGTCGGCGAGGTCCGCCATCTCGGTCGTGGCTCGGATCGTGGGGTTCAGCGGCACATCCGGCAGGAACAGGCTGTTGCTGTGGCGGCTGTTAATCTCGTCGACCACCTCAGTTTCGCGCGCTTGCAGGAGCACCGAAAGGCCTGCACGCGCCGCCACGGTCGCGAGGGCGGTCCCCCAGGCGCCGCCGCCAATGACCCCGGCTTTGCAGTAATTCGTCATGCCTTGGCCCCCTTGCGTCCGGTCTTATGAGTGGGATTGTTGATAGCGGTCTGTTCGTCAAGAGGCCAGCGGGGCCGTGCCACCGCATCGAGGCCATCGGTGCGACCTGCCGCCAGATGTTCGAGCCCGGCAAGGGCGATCATGGCGGCATTGTCGGTGCAATAGGCCAAGGGCGGCGCAAGAAACTCAAAGCCTTTTTGCGCGGCGGCGGCTTCGAGAGCCCCTCGCAGCGCTTTATTGGCGGCCACACCGCCCGCGACCACAAACCACGGGGCTTCCGTCGCCCCCGGCTCTGTGGGGATTTCAGACCGGTAAAGATCCATGGCCCGTAGAGACCGCTCGACGAGCTGGCGCGTAATCGCCGCCTGGACCCCGGCGGCGAGATCGGCCCGGTCCTGTTCGGTCCGCACCGAGGCCTCGGCGACGCGTCCGGCGGCGGTCTTGAGACCCGAAAAGGAAAAATCACAATCCTTGCGACCCAGCAGCGCCCGGG
>DAITMY010000070.1:0-9539 GCA_036834925.1 Asticcacaulis sp. | reverse complement strand
GTGTGCCTGCGACATCCGGTCACGCTGTATGGCGGGCCGGATCGGACCGTCCAAGGAGGCCGCATGAACGATGACCGGCGCGCGTATCGCCAGACCCTGGGAACCTTTGCCACCGGGGTGTGTGTCGTGACCATCGGCGAGCCGGGGAACGGCCTTGGCCTGACGATCAATTCCTTTACCTCGGTCTCGCTTGAGCCCCGCTTGATCCTGTGGTGTTTGGATGATCGCTCTGACCGCTATGCGGCCTTTAACGCGGCGGACCGGTTCAGCGTGCACATCCTATCGGAAGACCAACAGCCTCTGTCTGAGCGCTTTGCCTTTGGCACGCCAACGATTTCCGCCCATGAGGCTGACCTGTTTGACGGGGCTTTAGGTCGTCTTGATTGCCGCGTGTATCAGCGGATTGATGTCGGCGACCATCAGGTCATGATCGGCGAGGTCGAGACCTTTAACAGCCGCCCGGGCACCCCCTTGCTCTATGTGCGCGGCCAGTATGGACAGGTGAAATCCGCATGAGCGAGACCGCTACCGATAAGGCCCTGATCGCATTTGCCGGAATGGGCGTGATGGGTGCCCCCATGGCCGGGCATCTGGCCCGCGCTGGTCACAGTGTACGGGTCTATAACCGCAGCCCGCAAAAGGCTTTGGACTGGGCGAGCGCGCATTCCGGCACGGTGGCGGACACGCTGGCTGCCCTGGCTGAGGGGGCCTCGGTACTGGTCTTGTGTGTCGGCAACGATGACGATGTACGCCAGATCGTCACCGAGGCTCTGCCGCATCTGGCTCCGGGGGCTGTGATTATCGACCATACCACCACTTCCGCGGCGGTGGCGCGCGAGCTTGCGGAACGGGCCGCGACAACGGGCCGGGTGTTTCTCGATGCCCCGGTGTCGGGCGGTCAGGCCGGAGCGGTCAATGGCACTCTCAGCGTCATGGTTGGCGGCGATGCGGGCGCTGTTGAGGCTGTGCGCCCTCTGCTGGCCGCCTATGCCAAGGCCGTGGCCTATATGGGGCCATCGGGGTCTGGGCAACTGACCAAGATGGCCAACCAGATTGCCATTGCGGGCGTTGTTCAAGGCTTGGCCGAGGCTATGCATTTCAGCCGTAGCGCCGGCCTCGACCCGGCGACCGTCTATGATGCGATTTCCAAGGGCGCGGCCCAGTCCTGGCAGATGGATAACCGCTGGGCCACCATGGCCGAGGATCGCTATGACTTCGGCTTTGCTGTTGATTGGATGCGCAAGGATCTGGGGCTGGTGCTCGACGAAGCCCGCCACAACGGCGCGCACCTGGGCCTGACGGCGCTGGTCGATCAGTTCTATTCCGAGGTTCAGGCCATGGGCGGATCCCGCTGGGATACCTCGTCGCTGGCCGCCCGCCTGGAAGCCCGCCGTCGCAACCGCGACTAAGTTTGATTGATCTCCTCCCGGCCGGTTACGGTGGGGAGGAGAAACAGAGCCTTACTCTGCATTTCGTCATCCTCGGGCGCAGACCCGAGGACCCTTCTTATTGGCTTGGTGATTGACCCTCGGATCAAGTCCGAGGGTGACGGTTTATAGGCCGCGCTTCTTCTCCTCCCTATCGCTTGCGATGGGGAGGGAGACCGCGAAGCGGTGGAGGGGGGGACGCCCCCGTCGGCTATAGCCGCGAACGCGCAAGCCCTAGCCGTTCAGCACCCGGGCCACATCGCGGGCGAAATAGCTGAGGATGCCCTTGGCCCCGGCGCGGCGGAAGGCCAGCAGGCTTTCCATCACCGCCCGGTCCTTGTCGATCCAGCCATTTTGGGCGGCGGCACAGATCATCGCATACTCACCGGACACCTGATAGGCAAAGGTCGGGACGCGGAAGGTTTCGTGCACCCGTTGGATGATGTCGAGATAGGGCATGCCCGGCTTGACCATCACCATGTCCGCACCCTCAGCCAGATCGAGCGCCACTTCACGCAAGGCCTCGTCGGAATTGCCGCAGTCCATCTGATAGGTCTTCTTATCTCCCTTAAGCCCGGTCACACCGATGGCTTCACGATAGGGGCCATAGAAGGCGGAGGCATATTTGGCAGCATAGCTGAGGATCAGGGTATTGACGTGCCCTTCGGCTTCCAGCGCCGCGCGGATCGCGCCAATCCGGCCATCCATCATGTCCGAAGGGGCGACGATATCAGCCCCGGCTTCGACCTGGACAAGGGTCTGTTGCACCAGCTTTTCAATCGTCGCGTCGTTAGGGATCTGGCCGTCAATCAGTAAGCCGTCATGGCCGTGGTCGGTATAGGGATCGAGCGCCACATCGACGATGATGCCGATGTCCGGCACGGCATCCTTAATCGCCCGGCACGCGGTGGGGATCAGGCCGTGGGGATCGAGCGCCGCCGTGCCCTCGGCGTTGCGTTTGGCGGTGTCGATATTGGGAAACACTGCAATCGCCGCGAGGCCGAGGTCGCGGGCTTCGCGCGCCGCCTTGACTGCCTCGGCCACCGACAGACGCTCAACCCCGGGCAGCGCGCTGATCGGGGTGCGCGCTTCCGGGCGGTCGTGAACAAAGATCGGCCAGATCAGATCCGCAGGCGCCAGCTGGGTTTCGCGCACCAGATCGCGCGCCCAGCCACTGGCCCGCAAGCGGCGCGGCCGCACCGACGGATAGGCCCCCAAAGGCAGGGCGTGGTCAATGGCTGAACGGGGGGCAGGGGCTTGGGACATGACGCGACTCCATGCGCGGACAGGGTCGCTTTTCCATAACGGTCTGAGATCGGCTGGCAAGTACCGCAAACAAAAACGCCGAGTCCGCCGACTTTGGGTGGCCTCACGTCTGCGCCCTATCGCCTTGGCAATGGGGGGGCGCGAAGCGGTGGAGGGGGCCTCTTTTCGTCTGTTTCGTTTGAATAATCAGACCATCCGGCCATTGGGCTGATGGTTGGACAGGCGGCCCATGCCGATGATCGGGGCAATGATCATCCAGAAGAACAGGCCGACAAACATCAGGCCCCCGATCCCGAAGCTGATGGCCATCCAGATCAAGCCGTTCAGCGGGATCGCGTCTTCACCGAATTCCGCATACTGAACCAGCGCATCGAGCCCGACGGCAAAAACGCCCGCGATAAACAGGCCCACCGCCACCAAGGACAAAAACAATTGCCACCAGAACAGCGAGATCTGTGCATTAAAGTGCGACTTTTCAATCGGATGGGCGCCGCCGACCTTAATATAGGCCAGAACAAGCGCCACAATCGCCGTGATATAGCCAGTAAAGGGCGAGATCATCAGCAGGACATAGTTTACATACGCCAAGGTACGATCATCGCTGCTGGCTGCGGGGGCAGTCGTGGCGGCGCTATAGGTCTCAGTCATGGTCAGCCTTTCCCGATCAGATCCTGAACAGATCTGACTATAGGGCTCGCGCGTAAGCGGTTCAAATTACAAATAACACAGCTTTGGGCCGCGAAGACCCCGCTCGACCCGGCCTGTGGCTTCGGCTAGTAACACAATCAACCAGGCGACCTCCAGAGTCGCCCCCACAGAGCCCCAAACGAGGGGCCAGCCCTCAGGACGGGAGTGAACGATGCATTTTGACCTTACCGACGACCAACGCGCCATTCAGGACATGGCCGCCAGCTTTGCGGCCGCTGAACTGGCCCCCCACGCGGCGCACTGGGACGAAGATAAGCATTTTCCGGTCGATGTGATCAAAAAGGCGGCGGAACTGGGTCTGGCTGGGATCTATACCCGCGATGACGTGGGCGGTTCGGGGCTGGGGCGCTTGGATGCCGCACTGATTTTCGAAGAGCTGTCCTATGGCTGTGTGTCCACGGCCGCTTTTATTTCGATCCACAATATGGCGTCGTGGATGATCGACCGCTTTGGCTCCGAGGCGCTGCGCCAGAAATACTGTCCGGCCCTGACGGCGATGGACAAGATCGCCAGCTACTGCCTGACCGAGCCGGGATCTGGGTCCGATGCGGCAGCCATGCGCACCCGCGCGGTGCGGGATGGCGATCACTATGTGCTCAACGGCTCCAAAGCCTTTATTTCCGGCGCTGGGGTTTCGGATGTCTATCTGGTCATGGCCCGTACCGGCGATGACAGCCCCAAGGGCATCTCGGCCTTTATCGTCGAAAAAGACACGCCGGGCCTGAGCTTTGGCGCCAATGAAAAGAAAATGGGCTGGTCGAGCCAGCCGACTGCCGTGGTCAGTTTTGATGACTGCCGCATCCCGGCGGAAAACCTGCTGGGGGTCGAAGGCGAGGGCTTCAAATACGCCATGATGGGCCTTGATGGCGGGCGTCTGAACATCGCCGCCTGTTCGCTGGGCGGCGCGCGTTTTGCCCTCGATACCGCCAAGGCCTATTTGGAGACCCGTAAGCAGTTTGGGCGTCCGCTCAAGGACAATCAGGCCCTGCAATTCAAGCTCGCGGACATGGCCACTGAACTCGATGCCGCCCGCCTGATGGTGCACCGGGGGGCCGATGCGCTGGACCGCAAGGATCCGAAAGCGACCCAGTATTGCGCCATGGCCAAGCGCTTTGCCACCGATGCCGGGTTCCAT
This sequence comes from Asticcacaulis sp., assembly GCA_036834925.1. Classification (GTDB taxonomy): domain Bacteria; phylum Pseudomonadota; class Alphaproteobacteria; order Caulobacterales; family Caulobacteraceae; genus Asticcacaulis. The sequence continues at coordinate 5,003 of DAITMY010000070.1, read as the reverse complement.
GTGGCCGATGAAGCTCTGCAGCTGCATGGCGGCTATGGCTACCTCAAGGACTATCCGCTGGAGCGGATCGTGCGCGATCTGCGCGTGCACCGCATCCTCGAAGGCACCAATGAAATCATGCGGGTGATCATCGCCCGGGAGCTGTATCGCGCATGACCGACCCCCTGATGACTCCCGAAGTTCTGACCCGGATCGACGGGCCGCTGGGCCGCATCACGCTCAACCGGCCCAAGGCCCTGCATGCGCTCAATCTGGCCATGTGCGAAGCCATGACCGAGGCGTTGCTGGCCTGGCAAACCGATCCCACCGTTCAGGCGGTGTTGATCGACCACAGCGGCGAGCGCGGCTTTTGTGCGGGCGGCGATATCCGCATGATCGCGGAAAGTGGCAAGACCGATGCCGCCGAAGCCAAGGCCTTTTTCCACACGGAATACCGGCTGAACCACCTTCTGTTCCATTACACCAAGCCGGTCGTGGCGATTATCGACGGTGTGGTGATGGGCGGCGGCGTCGGGATTTCCGATCCGGCCCCGATTCGCATTGCCACCGAGCGCACCACCTATGCCATGCCTGAAACCGGCATTGGCCTGTTTCCCGATGTCGGCGGCGGCTGGTTCTTGCCGCGCTTGTCGGGTCAGGCCGGGATCTGGCTGGCCCTGACCGGTGCGCGCCTGAAGGCGGCGGACTGCCTGCGCCTTGGTCTGGCGACCCACTATGTCGAAAGTGCGCGTCTGGAGGATTTGAAGATCGCGCTCCTCAGCGGTCGCGGCGATCTGGCAGAGATGGTTGCGGCCTTTGCCAGCGATCCCGGTCCAGCCCCGCTGGAGCCGCATCTTTCGGCCATCGATCGACTGTTTGCGGCGGATCGCATGGAAGACATTCTGGCGGATCTGGAGACTGAGGGCTCAGAGTGGGCCTTGGCTCAGCACAAGACCCTACTGACCAAATCGCCCCAGTCCTTGAAGGTCTCGTTGCGCCAGATGCGTCTGGGGGCGACGCTGGCCAGCTTTGCCGACAATATGGCCATGGAATACCGTCTGGGCGGGCGCGTCGTGCGCACCCCCGACTTCCAGGAAGGCGTTCGGGCCGTGATCGTGGACAAGGATAACGCCCCGGTCTGGTCGCCCCCGACGGTGGCCGAAGTCTCCGATGCCGAGATCGAAGCCTTGTTTGCCCCGCTAGCGGATGAGCCCGAATGGACCCCGCTTCCCGGCCTTTCAGTCTAAGCTAAAAACACAAAAAAGAAACCTAGAGGACAACGCCATGAGCAACCCCATGAACATCGCCTTTATCGGATTGGGCAATATGGGCGGGGGCATGGCCCTCAATCAGGCCAAGGCGGGCCGCACGGTGCGCGCCTTTGATCTCAGTGCCGAGGCCGTGGCCAAGGCGGTGGCAGGGGGCTGCCTCGCGGCCTCCAGCGTCGCCGAGGCGGTTGCTGAGGCCGATGTGGTGCTGACCATGTTGCCCGCCGGGCCGCACGTGCGCAAAGTCTACGGCGAACAGGTCTTGCCGAACGCCCGCGCCGGGGCCTTGCTGATTGACTGCTCGACCATTGACGTTGACAGCGCCCGGGCCGTGGCCACCGAAGCCCAAGGCGCGGGCTTTGTCTTTGCCGACGCACCGGTTTCGGGCGGAACCGCAGCCGCCGAGGCGGGGACCCTGGCCTTTATGGTTGGCTGTGACGAAGCGGCCTTTGCCAAGGTCGAAGCGGCCCTCAGCCCGATGTCGCGCGTCACCCTGCGGGCCGGAGATCACGGGGCCGGGCAGGCGGCCAAGATCTGCAACAACATGCTGCTGGGCATTTCCATGGTCGGGGTGGCCGAAGCTCTCGCGCTTGCAGAGCGTCTGGGGCTGGATCCGGTCCAGTTCTTTGAGATTTCGAGCAAATCCTCGGGCCAGTGCTGGTCCCTGACGAGCTATTGCCCCTGGCCGGGGCCGGTCCCGACCGCGCCGTCGAATCGCGGTTACGAAGGCGGCTTTGCCACCGCCATGATGCTGAAAGACCTCAAACTGGCCCAGGAGGCGGCGGCTAAATCCGGGGCGACCACGCCCATGGGGGCCCAGGCCGAGTCGCTCTACGCCCTGTTTGACCGGCTGGGCTATGGCCACAAAGATTTCTCCGCCATGTTGCAATTGCTGCGCGGCAAGTTATCTGAACTGTCATAAGCCCTTCATATGGCGGCCTCAGGCTGCGGCATCTCGTCCGCTTCCGAACGGTCTGTTAAGGGATATAGTCTGAAACTCTGGTGAGCCTTTGTGCGTATCAGTGTGTGTGTGACCCAGTTCAAGTCCCAAGGGAGCGCGAGTCCTCGCGCGGAATAGATGGATTACAAAGCCGCCTTTGAAGGTGCGATTGAAACGGTTCGGTCCGAAGGCCGCTATCGTGTCTTTGCCGACCTGAAGCGCCAGAAGGGGGCTTTCCCGCGCGCCACCTGGACCCGTGAAGACGGATCCGAGCGCGACGTGGTTGTGTGGTGCTCCAACGACTATCTCGGCATGGGGCAAAATCCTGTGGTGCTGGATGCCATGCACCGGGCCATCGACGAAGCCGGGTCCGGCTCGGGCGGGACTCGCAACATTTCGGGCACCACGCGCTATCACAATGCGCTTGAGGCGGAACTGGCGGATCTTCACCAAAAAGATGCCGCGCTCTTGTTCACCTCGGGCTATGTCGCCAACGAAGCAACCCTGTCGACCCTGGCCAAGATCCTGCCGGGTCTGATCATTTTTTCTGATGCCCTGAACCATGCCTCGATGATTGCGGGTATCCGCAACGGCGGCTGTCAGAAGCACGTGTTCCGCCACAATGACCTGGAGCATCTGGAGCTGCTGCTCCAAAACGCTCCGGCCGATGCGCCCAAGGTGATTGCCTTTGAGTCTGTCTACTCCATGGACGGCGACATCGCGGATCTGGCCGGGACCATTGCCTTGGCCAAGAAATACAACTGCCTGACCTATCTCGACGAGGTCCATGCGGTGGGCCTCTATGGCCTGCGCGGCGCTGGCGTGGCTGAGCGCGACGGGGTGATGGACCAGATCGATATCATTGAAGGGACGCTGGGCAAGGCCTTTGGCATGATGGGGGGCTATATCGCCGCCAGCCGCGAGATCGTCGATGCGATCCGCCTTTGGGCCTCGGGCTTTATCTTCACCACCTCCTTGCCACCGGCCCTGACCGCCGGGGCGACGGCGAGCGTGCGCTGGCTCAAGGCCCACAATGAGCGCCGCGAACAGCATCAGGAACGGGCACGCACCCTCAAGGCGCGCTTTGCCGCCGCCGGTCTGCCGGTGATGCCGAGCGTCAGCCATATTGTCCCGGTGCTGGTGGGCAATGCCGTGCACTGCAAGCTGGTCTCCGACAGCCTGCTCAATGACTTTGGCATCTATGTCCAGCCGATCAACTATCCGACCGTGCCCAAGGGGACCGAGCGTTTGCGCTTTACCCCGTCGCCGGATCATACCGATGCGATGATGGATGATCTGGTGGCGGCCATGGACAAGCTCTGGACGCATTGCAATGTCGCTCGCAGGCCCGTTGCCGCCTAGTCCCCCGGGCGGGGGCGAGGTTCTGCTCGAATTCGTCCGAAGCGGCCTGTATCTCAAGTGCACCGCGATTGACCCCGTGACCGGGGTTGAAGCCGTCGCCATGGGGCCCGCCAAGGACCCCGAGGGGGTGCGGCGTCTGGCCATAATCAAGCTCAAACAAAAGACCGGGCGCTGAGGTGTGCTTAGGGTCTTTTGTGCGCTGTCGAATAATCACGCCGGAAACCGCTTTAACCTTCGCGGCGGGTTGTCCCCAAAGCCGAGCAGGCGTAAACAGAAGCACCCCTTTTTCCCCTCTGTTCCATGGATTCTGCCGTGAACGCACCTTCGACCGCGAATAGCTTTGTCCCGACCGGTTTCTTTACCGATACTCTGGCGCAGACCGATGCCGCCCTGATGGCGTCGATCGAGGGCGAGTTCCAGCGCCAGCAGGAGCAGATCGAGCTGATTGCTTCGGAAAACATCGTCTCCAAGGCGGTGATGGAAGCGCAAGGGTCGGTGCTGACCAACAAATACGCCGAGGGTTATCCCGGACGCCGCTACTATGGTGGCTGTGAATTCGTCGATGTGGCGGAAAAGCTGGCGATTGAGCGCGCCAAAGAGCTGTTCGGCTGCGCCTATGCCAACGTCCAGCCCCATTCGGGCGCCCAGGCTAACCAAGCGGTGTTCTTTACCCTTCTGCAGCCGGGCGACAAGTTCCTGGGGATGGACCTAGCCTGCGGCGGGCACTTGACCCACGGTTCTCCGGCCAACCAGTCGGGCAAGTGGTTCAATGTGGTCTCCTATGGCGTGCGCGAAGACAACCACCTGATCGACTACGATCAACTGGCCGAAGTGGCTGAGCGCGAAAAGCCCAAGCTGATCGTGGCCGGGGGCTCGGCCTATAGCCGTCCCATCGACTTCAAGCGCTTCCGCGAGATCGCCGATTCGATTGGCGCCTATCTGATGGTGGACATGGCCCATTATGCCGGCCTGATCGCTGGTGGGGTCTATCCGGACCCGCTGCCCCATGCCCATGTGGTCACCACCACCACCCACAAGACTCTGCGCGGTCCACGCGGCGGGATGATCCTGTCGAACGATGTGGATCTGGGCAAAAAGATCAATTCGGCGGTCTTCCCCGGCCTTCAGGGTGGTCCGCTGATGCACGTGATTGCCGCCAAGGCCGTGGCCTTTGGTGAAGCCCTGCAACCGGAGTTCAAGGCCTACACCCGCCAAGTGATCCGCAACGCTCAGGTGCTGGCCGAGGTCTTGGTCTCGCGCGGGCTGGCGATTGTCTCCGGCGGCACCGACAGCCACCTGATGCTGGTGGATCTGCGGCCGAAGGGCGTGACCGGCAAGGCGACCGAGGCGGCGCTTGAGCATGCCTTCATCACCTGCAACAAGAACGGCGTACCGTTCGACGACAAGCCCTTTACCATCACCTCGGGCGTCCGTCTGGGCACCCCGGCGGGCAC
>DAITMY010000069.1:0-9568 GCA_036834925.1 Asticcacaulis sp. | reverse complement strand
GTGTCGGAGCGGCCGGACGCGCGGCCAGTTCGGCCTCGCTGAGGCCCACGAGGCTGACCGTGCCCTCGGGGGCACAAACGCGGATGACATCGCCGTCCTGAAGGCGCGCCAGCAACCCGCCGAGCTTGGCTTCGGGGGACATGTGGATCGCGGCAGGCACCTTGCCGGACGCCCCGGACATGCGACCATCGGTCACCAGCGCAACCTTAAAGCCTTTATACTGGAGCACCGACAGGGCGGGAGTCAGCTTGTGCAGCTCAGGCATGCCATTGGCACAGGGCCCTTGGAAGCGGATCACCGCGATATGGTCGCATTCTAGCTCACCGCGCTTGAAGGCGGCGAGGAAATCGTCCTGATCGTCAAACACGCGGGCCGGAGCCTCGACGGTCTGGTGCTCTGGCGCGACCGCAGATGTCTTGATCACCGAGCGACCCAGCGGCCCAGTCAGGAGGCGCATCCCGCCTTCGGGCCGGAAGGGGTCCGCGACTCCACGCAGGATCTCGGGGTTCAGGCTTTCGATCGCGGCGGGGCGCCAGGACAGAGACCCATTGTCCAGCCATGGCTCCTGCGCAAAGGCGGACAACCCGTGACCCACGACGGTTTCAACGTCCTCATGCAGCAGGCCTGCGGCGAGCAGTTCGCGGATGACAAAGCCTAGGCCGCCAGCGGCGTGGAAGTGGTTCACATCCGCTGCCCCATTGGGATAGACGCGCGCCATCAGCGGTGTGATCGCCGACAGGTCCGACAAATCATCCCAAGTGAGGATAAAGCCCGCCGCGCGCGCCATGGCGGGCAGGTGCAGGGCGTGGTTGGTCGACCCGCCGGTGGCCATCAGGCCAACACAGGCATTGACGAAGCTTTTGGCGCTCAGCACATCGGCCATGGCCCCAGCCTTGTCACGGGCCAGCTTGGCGGCCTGAACCGTCGCCGCTTCCGTCAGGGCCTGACGGAGGGGCGTGCCGGGATTGACGAAGGCGGTGCCCGGCATATGCAGGCCCATGAACTCCATCAGCATCTGGTTGGAATTGGCGGTCCCGTAAAAGGTGCAGGTGCCCGGAGAATGATAGGACGCCGATTCAGCGGCCAGCAAGGCGTCGCGCCCCACTTCGCCCTTGGCGAACTGTTCACGGACCCGGGCCTTTTCCTTGTTCGGCAGGCCGGACGGCATGGGCCCGGCGGGGACAAAGATCACCGGCAGGTGGCCAAAGCGCAGGGCCCCCATCACCAGCCCCGGAACGATCTTGTCACAGACCCCGAGGGCGAGCACGGCATCAAAAGCGTCGTGGCTGAGCGAGACCGCTGTGGCCATGGCGATCACATCGCGGCTGAACAGCGACAGCTCCATACCGGGTTGGCCTTGGGTTACCCCGTCGCACATGGCCGGCACGCCCCCGGCGACCTGAGCCACCGCGCCGACCTTGCGGGCGGCCTGTTTGATCACGTCTGGATAGGTGCCGAGCGGCTGGTGGGCCGACAACATGTCATTATAGGCCGTCACGATCCCGATGTTGGGGATCTGGCCCATCAGCGCCTGTTTTTCCTCCTGCGAGGAGGCGGCAAACACGTGGGCGAGGTTGCCACAAGACAGACGCGCCCGTCCGGCCCCTTTGTCCTTGGCCGCCTTGATGATCTCAAGGTAAGCGGCGCGCGTGGTTCGGCTGCGCGCTTCGATCCGTTCTGTGACCGCCTGAAGGGTCGGGTGCAGCGATGTCGTCACGGGAACCTCACGATCGGGTCGGGCTTATGGGACGGGCCGGGCTTACGGGGCCCAGCAGAACTCAACAGGTGTATCCGTTTGGCGCAGGATCGCCCGCACCGGGGCTTCCTCGACCGGGCCATCGGATTGCGCCCAGCGATAGGTTTCGAGCTTGTCCTGGCCCTTGACCACAATGCGGATCTTGCGGGCGTTCAACAGGCCCCGCAGGCTCAGGGTCATGCGGTTTTCCGATCCTTGCGCCCCGACGGCCTTGACCCCGCGCACCAGCGCCGGATTGGACACATCGAGCGCCGTTTCAAGCCCGGGGGCATTGGGATAGAGCGAGGCCGTGTGGCCATCCGTGCCCATACCCAGCACCACCACGTCGAAGGGCAGGGCAAGGGTGGCGACGGCGGCCCCGACTTCGGCCTCAGCCTCTTGCGGCGTGGCATGGGCGGTCATGAACGGCACCAGCCGCGCCGAAGCGGCGGCATTGACCAATAGGCGCTTGCGCAGGCCCCCTTCGTTGCTGGCTGGGCTGTCGGTATCGGCCCAGCGCTCATCCGATAGTGTGATGCCGACCTTATCCCACCCGATGGGGGCCTTGGACAGGGCCTCATAGAGCGGGAAGGGGGTGGTTCCCCCTGCGCAGACGAGGCTAGCCGCGCCATTGGCAGCGACGCCCGCATCCAGCTCCGCAGCGATTTCCGCGCTCAGGGTTTCAATCAGCAGTTCGAAACTGCCAAAAAAACGTTCTGTGACACTCATGGTTTATTCGTACCAGCTGTGACCGTTGCGTTCGGTCAGGGCAAAAGCCGCAGACGGTCCCCAGGTTCCGGCCGCATAGGGTGCGGGTTTCATGGCCTGGCGAGTCCATCCATCGATAATCGCGTCCACCCACTGCCACGCGGCTTCGACTTCGTCGCGGCGCACGAACAGGGTGGGGTTGGCATTGAGCGCCTCAAGGATCAACCGCTCATAGGCAATCCGGCGACGCGGGCGGGCGCTCTTGAAGGCATCCGACAGCGACAGGTTCAGGCTCAGGGGCTGAAGCTGTGCCCCGGCCAGATCCAGCGACGGCATCTTGTTCATCAGCGTCAGGGAGATTTCCTCCTCTGGCTGAAGCGTAATGGTCAGGCGGTTGGGCAGCAGCGCCGTATTCGGAAAGATCGAATGCGGTACCTGTTTAAACTGGATCACGATCTGTGATGTGCGCTCAGGCATGCGCTTTCCAGTGCGCAGATAAAACGGCACCCCAGCCCAGCGCCAGTTGTCCACGTGGGCGCAAATGGCGACAAAGCTCTCCGTGTTACTGTCCGCGCCCCCGGCTTCCTGGGCATAGCCCGGTACCGAAAAGCCGTTGGAGACACCGCTGGTGTACTGGCCGCGCACCGTTTTACGCTCGACCTCGGCGGTGGTGATCTTGCGCAGCGACCGCAGCACCTTGACCTTTTCGTTCCGCACCGAGTCCGGATCCAGACTGGCAGGCGGTTCCATGGCCACGAGGCAGAGAAGCTGCAACAGGTGGTTCTGGATCATATCGCGGATGGCGCCGTAATGATCGTAATAGGACCAGCGCCCCTCGACCCCGACGGTTTCGGCTACGGTGATCTGGACGTGGTCGATCGAGACCTTGTTCCACAGCGGCTCAAAAAAGGTATTGGCGAACCGCAGCGCCAGCAGGTTCTGGACCGCCTCTTTGCCGAGGTAGTGATCGATCCGGTACGTATTGCTCTCGGAAAACGCCCGCGCCAGACCGTCATTTATCGTATTACAGCTTTCGAGATCCCGGCCTAGCGGCTTTTCCACCACCACCCGCGCATTGCCGTTGGTCAGGCCACAACGCGCCAGATTGTCAGAAATCATCCCGTAAAGGCTGGGTGAGGTGGACAGGTAAAAGACCGTCTCCTTGGCCCCGTCGAGCAAATGCGCCAGCCGGACATAGGTCTCCGGCTGGTCGGCATCGCCGGCGCAATAGCGAAGACGAGTCCGGAAGCGGTCCCAGATATCAGAATCAAAGGTGTCGCCCACACGTTTCTCGACCGACTCACGGACGCGAGTCACAAACTCGGCGTCTGACATCTGCTGACGACCGGAGCCGACAATCAGATAGGCCGAATCCAGTCGATTTTCCGCCTCTAGGTAGTAAAGCGACGGAAACAGCATCCTTTGGGCCAGGTCGCCCGTGGCTCCGAAGAGGACAAAGAAACGCGTATCGGTCATTGAGAGGCTTTCGGCATGTACATCGAGCGCTGCTGCGCCTGATGTAGGCAGCCGGTATCGCGCCCGTCAATCCAGGATTCCGTCACATTGACGAATTTGTCTGATAATATGAGGTTTGCCCGATAGTCTGGAGCAATCCGGCCATACTCATGAGCCAGACCCAAAAACTCTGCCGGGTAAAGTGAGGCCATGCGCGCGGCTTCGGCGAGGTCAACGCCCAGCATCGAGACGGTGTTGCGCACGGCCGCAGCCATGTTCAGATCCGACCCGGCCAAGGTGCCGTCCGCAGACTGGCACATGCCCTCGGCCACATGGATCGTCCGCCCCTGAAGCACGAAATGATCCGCCTCAAGGCCAACGCTGGGCATGGCATCGGTGACGAGGAACAGGCGGCCCTTGGGTTTGAGTTTGAGCGCCAGTTTCAGCGTGGCCGGATGCACGTGGTGGCCGTCGACGATCACCGGGCACCAGATCTGATCATTCATCAAGGCCGCCCCGACCATGCCCGGTTCGCGGGCCTTGAGGGGGGACATGGCGTTGAACAGGTGGGTCACCCCGCACATGCCTGCATCGAATCCGGCCTGGGCCTGATCAAAGCTGGCGTCCGTGTGGCCGGCGACCACCAGTACACCTGCTTCGGTCAGCTGGCGCACCATAGACAACGGGTTGGCCTCTGGGGCAGCCGTGACGAGTGTCCGTCCGCCGGTCTGAAGGCTCAGGATCGAAAAGGCTTCGTCATCCAAGGCGCGAAACAGGCCCGCATTGTGGATGCCCTTTTTGTCCGCATTCAGGAACGGGCCTTCCACATGGATCCCGAGCACGCCCGGAACCTTGGCCTCAATGGCGGATTTCGTCGCTTGCATCCCGGCCTCGACCACGTCTAGGCGGTCCGAAATCAAGGTGGTCAGAAAGCCCGTCGTACCATAGGCCCGATGGGCGGCGCCGATGGCGGCAATCCCTTCTACCGTGGGCTCGTCGTTGAACAAGACGCCGCCCCCGCCATTGACCTGAATGTCAATAAAGCCGGGCATCAGGTATTGGCCATCCAGATCGCGGACGTTCAGTCCGGGCTCAAGCGACTCGGCGGGAACGACTGCAGCGATCCGCTCGCCATCGATAATAACAGCCAAGTCATCACGAAAGCCGTCATCGGTCAGGATGTGACCGTTTGTCAGGGCAAACCGGCTCATCAGCGCGTCTCGGTCACTTTAGCCAAGTGCGGCGGCTGGTCCGGATGATAGCCGCGCGCCACGGACAGGGTGGCCGCCATGCGATAGAAGCTCTGGATGCTGATCATCGGGGCTATGGCCGGATGGGCCACTGGACCTGGCAGGACGGTAGCTTCCGGCAGGGTGGATCCCGCTAAAAGTACATCGGCACCCCGACGAATCATCTCGGCGACAATCGCATCGGTGCCTTCGTGGGTGGCGTCGTTCTGGACAAAGGCCAGGATCGGGAACCCGGCCTCAACCAGCGCCATCGGGCCGTGCTTGACTTCGGCGGCACTAAAGGCCTCGGCGTGCAGACCGCAGGTTTCCTTGAATTTCAGCGCCGCTTCGAGGGCAATGCCAAAGCCAAGGCCGCGCCCGAGGACGAACATATTGCGGGTGTCTTTGAGGCGGGCCACGGCGGGCGACCAGTCGGCTTCGAACGCCGTCTTCAGCAGCGCCGGGCTGCCGAGCAGCGCTTCATGCATGACATCGTCTTCGGCCCAGAGGCTAACGAGGTGAAGCAGCGCCGACAGCGAGGCAATATAGGACTTGGTTGCCGCAACACTCAGTTCGGGCCCAGCCCCCAGCGGCACCACATCGTGGGCCACGTCGGCCAGCGGCGAGTCGACCACATTGACAAAAGCGACCACGTGGGCCCCGGCCTTGCGGGCGGCGTCTGCGGAGGCGACGAGGTCCGGGCTCTTGCCGGATTGCGAAATCGCCAAGAACAGCATCCCGTCCATACGCGGTGCTACGCCATAGACAGACGCAACAGACATGCCTGCCGAAGACGTGACGAGGCCCAGACGGGTTTCAATCAAATACTTGCCAAAGCTGGCGGCGTGGTCCGAGCTGCCCCGGGCACAGGTGACGACGGCTTTCGGGGCCATGGCGCGCAGGCGGGCGGCCAGGTCCTTGATCAGGTCCGCATTGGCGGCAAGCTGGGCCGCGACAATGTCTGCGGCGGATCCGGCCTCACGAAACATCAGCGTATCTTCAGCGACCAGCGTGGTGGACACTGGGGGCGTCGGGTTTGAAGGTGTCGTAAGGCGCGTCATGATCCCTGACCTTTTGTTGTTTATGTAGGAGAACTTAGCTCCGCAACGAAGTCATAGGCATCGCCACGGTAATAAGACTGTGTCACTTCGACCGTTTGACCGCTGCGCGAGTACCCGCGCCGCTCGATCAGCAAACCCGGATCGCCCGGACGAACGGCCAACAGCTCGGCCTGTTCCGGTGTGAATAAGACGGCGCGAAGCCGTTGCAGGGCTCGGACCGGACGGTGACCGGACCGGTCCAGGGCGTCGTAAAGGGACGCGTCAACGGACTCGATGTTGGGCAGACAAAATCCGGCCAAGGTCGAATTCTCAAGTGCCATCGGCATGTCATCCGCATAACGGATCCGGACAAACCGATAGACCGGCGTGCCCGGGCCAAGGCCCAGGGTCAGGGATTCTTCCGGGGTGACCGTGCCTTCGACCTTGGACAGCCAGCGCGAATGCGGTCGGCGACCGCGCGCAATCATGTCTTCAGAGAAGGACGTGAGCTTCGAGAACGACTTTTCGACCCGTCCGGCAACAAAGGTTCCCGATCCCTGACGGCGGGTCAGCAAGCCTTCCGTAACAAGCCCATCCAAGGCCTTTCGCACTGTAATGCGCGAGACGGCAAACTCTTCGGCGAGATCGCGCTCAGCAGGCAACGCGTCATCGGCAGCGAGCGCAGAACTCTCTATGGCCTGACGCAAGGCCCTTTGCAGCTGCTGATACAGCGGCTGGCGGGCTTTTTGATCAAGCGGTCCAAGAATATGGGCGAGAGATGTCACGGTTTTCACGATTGGCCATACGGACCGCCGGTTGCGGATCCGCCTCTATGTTCATACGATAATGCCAGTTGCATACCAATAAAAAAATTTACACATATTGGTATCACTTATGTCTTTTCCTGGCACTGAGGTTTGTGTAGTGTTCAGTTTTAGCGGGTGCTGAGCGTTTGTCTCTATGCGCGTTTCTTAGTTTGCCGGAGACAAAAACGCCGACTCGCCCACGTCTGAAGGCTCCTGACCGCTGTGTCAGGGGGCTTTCCGGTTAACAAATGCGGTCCACTGTAGGCCGTATGGGAGAGGGAAGGGTTCATTATGAGTCTCAAAAAGTCCATGTTGGTCAGCACGGTCGCTATGGCCGCTGTCCTGTCGGCCGTTCCGGCGCTTGCGCAGCAAGCTCCGGCCCCGGCTCAAGAAGACGTTCAAGAAGTCGTCGTCACGGGTGTTCGCGCTTCGCTTCGCGCCTCGATCGACTCCAAGCGCAAGGCCGATAACATTGTTGAAGCCATTACGGCTGAAGACATCGGTAAGTTCCCGGACAAAAACGTTGCCGAATCGCTGCAACGTATCACGGGTATCAGCGTTCAGCGTGATTTCGGTGAAGCCGAGCGCATCAGCATCCGTGGCGCGCCGCCGGAATTGAACCGCACCCTGCTGAATGGCCATGGCGTGGCCACGGCGGACTGGTTTATTCTTGATCAGTGGAAGGGCTCGCGTTCCTTCAACTATCTGATGCTGCCGTCGGAAATCGTCGGTCGCCTGGAAGTCTTCAAGTCGCCGCAAGCGGACATCGACGAAGGCGGGATCGGTGGCACGATCAATGTGCACACCCGCAAGCCGCTCGACCTGCCGGAGCTGAAGCTCAATGGCTCGCTGCAGTCGTCGTACGGTGAGCTGGCGGACAAGCACGATCCGCAATTCTCCGGTATGGTGTCTTGGCGCAACAAAGACCGTACGTTCGGCCTGTTGCTCGCCTACATCGACCAAAAGCGTACCATGCGTCGTGATGGCGTCGAGGTGCTGAGCGGTCTGACTGATCGTGCCGTCACGGATCAGGGCGGGGCCGTTCTTGCGACTCCGAACCTGATTGGTTCGGCCCACTTTAACCAAGAGCGTCATCGCCGTGGGGTCAATTTGACCGCTCAATGGCGTCCGAATGACAAGCTCGACGTGAACTTCACCGGTCTCTATTCGAAAATGGACGCCGATAACTTCAACCACAACTACATGGCGTGGTTCAGCAATATGTTTGATGGCGGCGCTCAGCCGACCAAGACGGTTGCTGTCGATGGCGCGCTTGTGGCAGGTGAGTTTGCCCGCAGCAACACGGGCTTTGGCGCAGTCTACGATGCCATCCTGCGTAAGTCTTTCACGGATACGGATTCTTACACGATCGATGCCAAGTATCGTCTGAATGAAAACTGGACGATCGACGGCCTGATCGGTACCACCAAGTCGACCGGTGCGACAAAGGATCAGCTGTTCTGGGAAACCCAAGCGCGTACGGGCTTTACGTTCGACCTTCGTGGGGGCTTGCCCAAGATCAAGTTCACCGATATCGATCCGACCAAGCACACGGCTCTTGACGAACTGGGCTGGGCGTCGCGCTACAGCTTCACGACGACCGATCAAGAGTTCTACACCTTCGCCAACGCTGAGCGCACCTTCGACGAAGGCGTGTTCAAGTCGGTCAAGTTCGGCGTGAAATACACCGACCACGACCGTGAAGCGGACTCCCGCTACGGCCAGCGTCGTTCGTTCTTCACCTGGGCGGGTCTGCCGCTGACCACCTGTAATGACGCAACCGGTAAGGCGCAGAGCAACAACAGCGCGACGATCCCGGCTGGCAACAGCCTGTGTTCGCTGCGTCACGTTGCCGGTGGCACCACGCCGTCGGATTACCTGAGCAAGCTCGGTGGTGGCGCGTTGAACAAATACGCCCTGGTTGACGAGCAGAAGCTGAAGGATGTTTACAACAGCCTGCCGGTTGGAGCGGGTCCGCCGAACTGGAACCACTTTGGCCCGAACGAAAGCTTCGAGATCAACGAGAAGGTTCTCGGTGGTTACGTGATGGGTAAGCTGCAGGGTGAAGGCTGGCGTGGTAACGTGGGTCTGCGCATCGTCCGTACGAAGCAGACCTCCAAGGGTTGGGCTGTGGGCGTTCCGGCTTCGACTCCGAACAGTGTTGACAACCCGTTCGGTCGCATCGCTCCGGTCACGCTCGAAAAAACCTATACGGACGTCCTGCCGAGCATCAACCTGACCTTCGACCTGCAAGACGACCTGCTGTTGCGTGTGGCGGCCGCCCGCGTGATGGCGCGTCCGGATTACGGCAAAATCGCTCCGACGGTTTCGCTGGCAGAAACGACCCTGTCGGGCCAAGGCTCTAACCCGAACCTTGACCCGTATCGTGCAACCCAGTTCGACGTGTCGACTGAGTGGTATTTCGCGCCGGAATCGCTGCTGTCGGTGGCCTTCTTCTACAAGGACATCCAGTCGTACATCACCAACCGTTCGGCCCTTGAGCGTCAAACCTTGACGATTACCGATCCGGCCAACGATGCGCGTTTGAAGTCAGCGGCCAACGCCTGTCAGGCTGCTGGTCAGCCCCAGCTGTAC
>DAITMY010000068.1:0-9705 GCA_036834925.1 Asticcacaulis sp. | reverse complement strand
CCTATACCGCCATGACCTTTGAGCTGGCGGTGGGCCAGAGCGTCGATGAGGCCAAGCTGCGCGCCGATCTGGTGGCGCTGCAATACAAGCGCAATGACATGGCGTTCGAGCGCGGCACTTTCCGCAAACGCGGCGACGTGATCGAGATCTTCCCCGCCCACTACGAAGACCGCGCCTGGCGGGTCAGCCTGTTCGGCGACGAGATCGAGGCGATCACCGAATTTGACCCCCTGACCGGCAAGAAGACCGCCGACCTTCCGGGGATCAAGGTCTATGCCGCCAGCCACTATGTCACCCCGCGCCCGACCCTGCGCCAGGCCATCGACGGCATCAAGGCCGAGCTGAAACGCACCCTCGATCGCTTCAATGCCGAGGGCAAGCTGCTGGAGGCCCAGCGGCTCGAACAGCGCACGCGCTTTGACCTGGAGATGATGGAGGCCACCGGCGCCTGTGCCGGGATCGAAAACTACAGCCGCTATTTGACCGGGCGTTTGCCGGGCGAGCCGCCGCCGACCTTCTTTGAGTATCTGCCGGATAACGCCTTGTTATTCGTGGATGAAAGCCACGTCACCGTGTCCCAGATCGGGGCCATGTATAAGGGTGACTTCAACCGCAAGAGCACCTTGTCGGAGTATGGCTTCCGCCTGCCGTCCTGTCTCGATAACCGGCCGCTGAAGTTCGCCGAGTGGGAGGCCATGCGGCCCCAGACTGTCCATGTCAGCGCCACCCCCGGCAAGTGGGAGCTGGAGCGCACCGGCGGGGTCTTTACCGAGCAAGTGATCCGTCCCACCGGCCTGATCGACCCGCCGGTCGAGGTGCGCCCGGTGGCAAAAGACGGGGCCAGCCAGGTGGATGACGTGATCGCCGAGGTCCGCGCCGCCGCCGCCCGGGGCGAGCGCAGCCTGATCACGGTCCTGACCAAGAAAATGGCCGAGGACCTGACCGACTATATGCACGAACAGGGCATCCGTGTGCGCTACATGCACTCGGACATCGACACCCTGGAGCGGATCGAGATCATCCGCGACCTGCGCCTCGGCACCTTTGACGTGCTGGTGGGGATCAACCTGCTGCGCGAAGGGCTGGATATCCCCGAATGTGCGCTCGTGGCCATTCTGGATGCCGACAAGGAAGGCTTCCTGCGCTCGGAAACCAGTCTGATCCAGACCATTGGCCGCGCGGCCCGTAACGTCGATGGCCGGGTTATCCTCTATGCTGACAAGATCACCGGCTCGATGCAGCGGGCCATGGACGAAACCAGCCGCCGCCGCGACAAACAGATGGCCTATAACGCCGCCCACGGCATCACCCCGGAATCCGTGCGCCGTGACATCAAGGACATCCTCGACAGCCCCTATGAGAAAAGCGGGCGTGTGGTGGTCGACACCGGCTTCAGCGAGACCGAGACCAAGCCGTTTGTCGGCTCCAATTTCCAGGCCACGCTCAAGGACATCGAGACCCGCATGCGCGAGGCCGCCGCCAACCTCGAATTCGAAGAGGCCGCCCGCCTGCGCGACGAAATCAAACGCATGAAAATGCTCGACCTCGCCTTTGCCCGTGACCAGCTGGGCAGCGGGTGAGGGGGGGATCCCCTCAGCCTCAATTGATCAGATAGGGTGCCAAATGGGAGGGTAAATAAAAAAACATACCATCAGTATAGCGATTTGAAAAAACAGCTTGACTTATTGTTAATTGTGTGCTAATATTAAACGTTAAATTTTTAGCGGAAAGGAGGGTAAATGACCAGATCAAAAGCGATCAACTGGCGCAGGGCAATTGCACCAGTTCTCAGATCGCTAGCAGATATTCTGAAGTGGGTCTATCTGCTTGGTATTTAATTTTTTCATCAGGGGGGTGCTAAAACACCCTCCTGATACACCTACACATTTTGCGTTATTTTGTCAACCGAAATTTCAAACTGAAACTTTGAAGCCCGTTTATGCTTTTAAATTACCCTGATTTTTCAAATCCATTTGAGTTTAAAAGCACACAATATCAACGACCGAAAATGCATTCCTCGCTATCATGAACTAAATCAATAAATTGGCCCTCAAGACACGCTTTAAAAACCTATCTGGCGGATGGAGGCACGGCCAAATACCGTCAACCTCGGGCGCAGACCCTCGGATCCAGTCCGAGGGTGACGGTGGGACTGGGTAAACTCACCCCCCGCCGTAAGCGAGGTCGGGGGTTTGCCAGGCGAGGTGCTGGCCGCCGTCGAGGCAGAGCATCTGGCCAGTGACCGAGGGGGCGCGCAGGAAATAGAGCAGGGCCTCGGCCAGTTCATCGGGGGTGGTGCCGCGGCCCAGCGGCACGGTAGAGGCCTCAGCGGCAAACTCGGCCGGGTCCTGATGGATCGAGGCCAAGGTTGGGCCGGGGCCGATGCCATTGACGCGGATGCGCGGGGCCAGCGCCTGGGCGAGGGTGCGGGTGGCGAACCACAGGCCGGCCTTGCTGAGGCTATAGCTAAAGAACTGGGGATTGGGCTTGAGGACGCGCTGGTCGATCAGATTAAGGATCAAGCTGCCGTCCGGGGCCTGGGCGGCAAAGGCCTCGGCCAGCAGCACAGGCGCGCGCAGATTGGTGTTGAGGTGATCGTCCCACAGGTCCGCCGACAGGCTGCCGACCCGGTCATCCCGGAACAGCGAGGCATTATTGACCAGTACCGACAGGGGACCGAGCGCCGCGCGGGCCTCGGCAATGAGGGGGGTAAAGTCGCGCGTGGCCGACAGGTCCGCCGTGACACAGACCGCCTTACGGCCTAGGGCGCGGATGTCTTCGCACACGGCCTCGGCGTCTTGGCGCGAGGTATGGGCGTGAACGGCAACGTCATAGCCCTCGGCGGCGAGACGCAGGGCGAGGGTGCGACCCACCCGGCGGGCTGCGCCCGTGACCAGAGCCGCCCCGATGACGGGCATTTAGTCGATCCGGCCGAAGTCGAACAGGTTCAGGGCCACAAACGCACCGATAAAGGCCAGAATAGTCAGAATCGCAACCATGGAACTCTCCGATCAATCAGGCTTTATGGATTAGTCGGCCCGTCGCCCAGTTTCAAGCCTTTTGCCATTTCCCCGGTTGCCCTTTGAGGGGCGGCACGGCACAGATAAAGCCATGATGTTCGATGTGTCCGATCAATGGAAGCGGTGGCTGGAGCCCAAGGTGCGGCCCCTGTTCTTCCTCAATTCCCGCTTGACCCGGGGTATGACGCTCGGTGTACGCGGGCTGGTGATCAACGACGTCGGTCATGTTTTGTTGGTTGAGCACACTTACCTTGAGGGCTGGTGGCTGCCGGGTGGCGGCGTCGATAAGGGCGAAACCGCTGAGGGGGCGGTGGCCCGCGAGTTGCGCGAAGAGGCCGGGGTGCGGGTGACTGGGCGGCCGACACTGGTGTCGGTCCATAGCAACCATGCCTTTTTCCCTGGCGACCATGTGTTGCTGTATCGGGTCGAGGCCGGGGACTGGACCCTTGGTGAGGCGTCGTCCCATGGGGAAATCCGCGCCGCGCGGTTTTTTGATCCGAAGGACCTGCCCGAAAACACCAACCCCGCTAGCCGCCGCCGCTTAGCCGAAGTGTTCGAGGGGCTGCCATCTGACCCGCTCTGGTAGAGTTGCGGCCCATAAGACTTACCGCGAATTCATTTGAGACTTGAGCGGGTAGGCCGTAGATTCGGGAAAACTCTGGAGGGGTTCATGTCTTACGTCGCTAAAATTCTGTCGCCCGGTGAAACCGTCCGTATTCGTCCGGCTTTGCATTGGGTGATTTTTATCGCCCCGGCCTTGGCTGTGCTGGCGGCCCTTTTCTTTTCGACGCTGTTCGTGACGGCGCCGATCAAGGAAAGCCGCGTGGAAATTCACCGGACCGGCGACAAGGTCGTCAAGGTCTTTGGCAAAGAGTTCGAAATTTCTGAGACCCGCGACTCTGAGACGGACGGCACACCGGCCGAAGCGACCGGGGTCAAGGCCGAAGATCAGACTGCGGCTCAGGACGTCCTTAAGGCCGCCCAAGCGGACGCCGGTTTGGCGACCCAGAAGGCGGACGATGGCGTCGTCGTGTCCGAGGAAACGTCACGCGTCAGCGTAGAAACGCAGTCCGATGGCCTTGTGCTGACTGAGGACGCAAAGACGTATGAAACTAAGGTCCGTAAGATCAAGTACGCGCCCCTTGCGTTTCTGTCCGGGTTTGCCTGGCTGGTCGCTCTGGTGTTACTGGCCAATGCCCTGATCCGGTGGCTGACCACGGAATATGCTGTGACCAATCTTAAGGCCGTGGCCAAGTGGGGCCTGATTTCGCGTAAGACCCTGGAGCAGCGCCTCGACAAGGTCGAGTCGGTGTCGGTCAATCAGTCGATCCTCGGCCGCGTGCTGAACTATGGCGACATCGTCATCCGGGGAACAGGCATGGGCGCGGTCGGTTTTTCGGCGGTCAAGGATCCGCTGGCCGTGCGTAAGGACTTGGAAAAGCTGCTGGATGAGGCCCGCACCCCGGCATCAAGCAACGCCGAGGCTTAAGCCAAGCCAGAGGACTGGACTGGAAAAAGTCCGGTCCCGTGACAAGATAGGGGTATGCCTGATTCCAAAGGTCCCCCCGCTGAAATGCCTGAAAGCGGGCCGCCGGTTGATACCGATGCGGCCCGTTTGTCGTTGGAACCCTTGCCCGTGTCTGCGCCGCTCAAGGGGCCGGACCTGATCCTGGCCGAAGCGCGTGGTGCGCCGGATAAGCCGGGCGTCTATCGCATGCTCGGGGCCGAGGGCGAGGTGCTCTATGTCGGCAAGGCCCGCTCGCTGAAAAAGCGGATCCTGCAATATGCCCAGGGGCGGTTCCATACCCAGCGGATTGCCCGCATGGTGCACTTGACCGAGGCCATGGTGCTGGTCACGACCCAGACAGAGGGTGAGGCCCTGCTGCTGGAAGCGCGGCTGATCAAGGCGCTGAAGCCGCGCTACAATGTGCTGCTGCGTGACGACAAGAGCTTTGCTGAAATCCTGGTCCGGCGCGATCATGCCGCCGTTCAGATCCGCAAGCACCGCGGCGCGCGCACGATCAAGGGCGATTACTATGGTCCCTTTGCCTCGACCTGGGCGGTCAATCGCACCCTCGATACGCTGCAAAAGGCGTTTCTGCTGCGTACCTGTACCGACAGCGTTTATGAGGGGCGGACGCGTCCGTGCATGTTGCACCAGATCAAACGCTGCGCCGCGCCCTGTACCGGGGAAATCAGCTTGGAAGCCTACAATGCCCTAGCGGATCAGGCCGATCTGTTCCTCAAGGGCAAGAGCCGGGCGGTGATTGATGCGCTGTCGGCGGAAATGATGGCGGCGTCCGAGGCCATGGCCTATGAGACCGCGGCCCAGATCCGCGACCGCGTGCGCGCCCTCACCAGCGTGGCCATGCAGCAATCGATTGGCCTCGGCGAAGAAGAAGCGGACGTGTTCGCTGTGGCCATTGTTGGCGGTCAGGCCTGTGTTCAGACGGTGTTTTATCGCGCGGGCCAGAACTGGGGCGACCGGGCCTATTTCCCGCGTATCGACAAGAGCCATACTGAGGCCGAGGTTCTGGATGCCTTTCTCGGCCAGTTTTATCAGGACCGGCCTGTGCCGCGTCTGGTGCTGGTCTCTCACCCCTTGACCGAGACGACGCTGTTGGAAGAGGCCTTGAGCCTCAAAGCCACCCGCAAAATCACCATCACCTGGCCTCAGCGGGGCGAGAAAAAAGAGGTCATTGATCACGCCCTGACCAATGCCCGCGAGGCGCTGGGCCGCCGCTTGGCCGAAGGCGCGGCCCAGGCGCAATTGCTTGAGGGGGTAGCCGAAACCTTTGGACTGGTGAGCGTGCCGGAACGGATCGAGGTCTATGACAACAGCCATGTCATGGGCACAAACGCCGTCGGCGGCATGATCGTCGCCGGGCCAGAAGGCTTTCAGAAGTCGCAGTACCGCAAGTTCACGATCAAGAACGCCGACCTCGTGCCCGGGGATGACTATGGCATGATGCGCGAAGTGCTGACCCGCCGCTTTGGCCGCCTGCAAAAAGAGCGGGCCAATGGGGAAAGCCCGCCGGTGCCGGATCTGGTGCTCGTGGACGGCGGGCAGGGGCAGTTGGATGTGGCGCGGGAGGTGTTTGCCGCACTCGATATCCACGACATCGCTGTGATCGGCGTGGCCAAGGGGCCGGATCGGGATGCGGGGCTAGAGCGGTTTTTCATGCCCGGGCGGTCCCCGTTCATGCTCGAAAAGAAAAGCCCGGTACTTTACTTCCTGCAACGGCTGCGGGACGAGGCGCACCGCTATGCCATCGGTACGCACCGCCAGAAACGCGCCGCTGCCATGATCCGCAACCCCTTGGACGAGATCGACGGTATTGGCCCGACGCGCAAACGGGCGTTGCTCCAGGCCTTTGGCTCAGCCAAGGCGGTCGGACGGGCCGAAGTGGCGGATCTGGTCAAGGTTCCTGGGGTCAATCAGGCCATGGCCGAGCGCATCTATGCGCATTTTCGCGGCTAAGGGTTCGTGCGACACACGAGCGCTGAGACAAATGCCGTTTCAGTCGCTATGAACGACACGACTTTTTTGACCGGACCTGTCCGGAACGAGGCTCCTATGACTGCTGAACATGTCAATCCGATCCCCAATATCCTGACCCTGACCCGCTTGGTGGCCGGGATTGTCATGTTCGTGTTCCTGGCCGGTGCAGCGGGCGGGATCCCGATCCTCAGCGCCTATTTGACGGTGGATGACCAGTTCCTGATGCAGCAACTGGCCTGCTACGCCTTTGTGATTGCAGCGATCACGGACCTGCTTGATGGCATGCTCGCGCGGGCGCTGCATGCGGAAAGCCGCTGGGGCGCGATCCTCGATCCGATTGCCGATAAGATCCTCGTGTGCGGCACGATCCTAGGCCTGTTCGCGCTCGGAGCCCAGCCGGTGATTGCCTTGCCGACGGCCTTGATCCTGTTCCGTGAGTTTGCCGTGTCGGCCCTGCGTGAAGCCGCGGCCGGTCGCGGGGTCAAGGTGCCGGTCAGCCTGTTGGCCAAATGGAAGACCTTTTTCCAGCTGACGGCGCTTGGGGCACTGTTGTTGGTCGAGAGCTGGGCCGCTTTTAATTTTGATCCGATCTATGTTGATGGTGTGGCCCAGTTTGCCTATGCGCTGGTGTGGATTGCGGCGGTTGTGACGGTCTGGACCGGAGCCGCTTACTTCATCGCCACGCGCCGGGATATCTGATCTGGCGCAACCAAGACTATTTGCCTACGCGCTTATCGGGTTGTTTACCAGACCTGTGGTTAAGTCTCGGCCTAGACAGAAGGTCAAAAGGACCTTCTCAGCGGGGAAACATCCATGTCTGCAGCCTATGATCTTGGTGCGCGTCAGCGCGACTTTCAGGTTGACGCCCAGGACCGCTCGGCTTTGCGCCGGGTGGGCGCGGAGCTGAATACCGTTTTACGCAACGCCATCGACACAGCTATTCGCGGGCTTGGCCCGTCGGCCTCGGGTCTGTCATCGTCTCTTTGCACCCACTGGGACCAGCTGCTCAAGGGCGAGGGCGCCGAGGTGATGGTGCGCAGCGCCGACGCGCTCGCCGACGGGTTCGCTAGCCGCGGACTGGGGATTGGTGCCCTGCTGCAGACCTATCCTGCGGTGATCAACGCCCTTTCGGCAGCCCTGCTGGCCAAGGCGATCCCGTCGAGTCTGTTCGCCAAAGGTGATGCGTCGGTCTGCGGGACCCTTGAGGCCCTGACCCGCGTGGCCTTCCTCGATGCGGATCTGGCGGTTGCCCGTCTGGAAGCGCGCCTAGATACGCGCCGCCAATCTGAGTTCAAGGCTCTGGCGGATAGCTTTGAAGCCGATGTGTCACGGATCGTGTCGACTCTGGCTGGATCGGCTACGGATCTGGAAAGCTCGGCTCGCGCTATGGCCGCCACCGCCGACCGCGCCAGCGAATGTTCGGCCTCAGTTGCCGCTGCCGCCGAACAGGCCACCGCAAACGTGAGCGTCGTCGCCACCTCTGCCGAAGAAATGGGCAAGTCGGTCGCCGAGATTGCCGAACAAGTCAGCCATTCCGCCAAGATCGCCGGCGAAGCCGTGACCCAAGCCCACACCACGGGCGAAACCATCGAATCCCTGGCCCGTGCTGCGGACAAGATCGGCGAAGTGATCTCGCTGATTTCGGATATCGCCAGCCAAACCAACCTGTTGGCGCTGAATGCCACCATCGAATCGGCCCGTGCCGGAGAAGCCGGACGGGGTTTTGCGGTGGTCGCCGCCGAGGTCAAGACCTTGGCCAACCAGACCGCCAAGGCGACGGGCGATATCTCGACGCAAATCCAGGAAATCCAGAATGTGACCCGCGCCTCGGTGCAGGCCATCGCGCACATCCGCAAAACCATCGACGATATGAATGCCACCTCGCTGGCCATCAATGCCGCCGTCGAAGAGCAATCGGCGGCCACCCGCGAAATTGCCCGTAACACCCATGAAGCGGCGGACGGCACCCAAGACGTGGCCCGCAACATCGTTGAGGTTCAGGCCGCAGCCGAGCAAACCGGGGCCGCGACCTTCTCGATGGTTGATGCCGCCAGCCAGGTTGGGGAGCATTCGCGCGCCCTTCAGGGCGTGGTCAGCCGCTTCCTTGAAAAGGCCCGTGCGGCATAAACGACATAAAAACGGCTAATAAGGCCGATGATGGTGAAGCCGCGATCCTCGGGTCGCGGCTTTTTTCATGAACAAAGTTTAAATATCGGTAATCTTTGACTTCGCCTAGGTTGTGCGCTGGGGGTGAGCATGTCTCTAGCGTTGGCAACACTGATCTACGAATGGCAGCGGTTCATTGCCGCGATCATTTCGCTGGCGATGGCTGGGATCCTCGTTTTGGGGGTTGTGGGGCTGTTTGCCGGGGTGCTGCAGTCGTTTACGGCAACCATTGAACGCTCGCCTGCGGATTTTCTGGTGGGCTCGTCCAATGAAGGCTCTGGCGAAACCTATCGCCGCAAGGATGCCAACCGGCTCTATAGCTATGAACCGGTAGAAACCGCCCAAGAGCTGTTTCAAGGGCAAGCGCGCTGGGAAAACATCCTGCCGAAACGTGAGCCCGGCGCGAAGCCAGAGCCCGGACAGGTCATACGCTCAACCTTCGTGACCACCTTGGTGCTGAACCCGGTCAAAGGGGATTTGTCGGTTCCCGTGGATTTCACGGATCAGGAGCTCTGGATCCTGCGAGAGCCCAAGGTCGTGTTGGTGGACCGCACGGCACTTGGGGCGCTGGGGGTCAAAAAGGTCGGCGATCTTGGCCGCATCAATGGCGAGACGGTTCGGGTTGGCGCGATCCTGACCCGCTATGCCAATCCGCTCAGCCCCAATGTCTTTATGTCACGCCAGACGGCCCATCTGGTGGGCGTGCGTGCGTCACAGGCTCGCGTCGGCACCTTTGCCCTTAGGATGCAGGCGGATGAGGATCTGGTGAAGGCACAGGGAGAGCTGAATGCCTTGGGTCGCGGCGTGTTTGAAGCCAGGCGGCCTGCTGAAATTGCCCGGCTCCTGCAGAAGGAAATGCTGGGTGAAAATATCATCGGGACCATACTACGCGGGCTGATGATTTTTAGCGCCGTGATCGGAACCATGATCACCTGGCAGACCATGCGCGGGGCTATCCTAGCCAGTATCCGCGAGTTTGCCTCCATGCGGGCGTTGGGGGTGCCTATGGCCAAGCTG
>DAITMY010000067.1:0-9721 GCA_036834925.1 Asticcacaulis sp. | reverse complement strand
AGAATCGATCAAGCTGGGCCTCGGGCAGCGGATAGGTGCCCTGTTGTTCAATCGGATTTTGCGTGGCCACGACCATAAAGTGCTCGCCCAAGGCGTGGGATTGGCCATCCAGCGTCACTTGACGTTCCTGCATGGCTTCAAGCAACGCGGCTTGAGTCTTAGGCGGGGTGCGGTTGATTTCATCCGCGAGCAGCAGATCACAGAAGATCGGCCCTTTGGTCAGGGAGAACTGACCCGTTTGGAAGTTATAGAGGTTGGTGCCGAGAATATCGCCGGGCATTAGGTCCGGCGTAAACTGGATCCGCCCATATTTTAGTCCCAAGGTCTGGCTAAAACACTGAGTCAGGAAGGTCTTGGCGGTACCTGGCGGCCCTTCAAGCAGGACGTGGCCGCCCGCGAACAGGCCCGTCAGCAACAAATCCAGTGTGTCGGTCTGACCGATAATGGCCTTGGCCATTTGCGCGCGGATGGCGTCGGCCAAGGTCTTCACCTCAACGATGTTCACGGGTGATCTCCGATTTCCAGTGAGAAAGGCGTCGCGCCACATCCAGCGCAACAATTGGGGACGGGGTAGTCGTCAGGCGCGCCATCAGATCGGCAAACGCGGTGGTGACGCCGGCGCGGTTTTC
This sequence comes from Asticcacaulis sp., assembly GCA_036834925.1. GTDB lineage: Bacteria > Pseudomonadota > Alphaproteobacteria > Caulobacterales > Caulobacteraceae > Asticcacaulis. Next base: position 9,092 of record DAITMY010000067.1, on the reverse strand, counting down.
GAGGTGCTCGATCAAGGCGTCTGGATCCATATGATCGAGCCGATCCTGGCGCGTCGCATAGGTTTGAATGACTTGATCGCGTAAGGTCAGGCCAAATCGGCGCGTAAGCTCCGTAGCCTTGCCCGCTTGGTTGATCAGGATGGTGGCGTTTTCAATCAACATCTGCGGCCCAAAGCTGTAGGGCGGCGGCAGGGTTTTGGCCGGGCCGAACCGGACGAGGCCGATCCATCCGAACAGCCCGAGGGAAAGGAGCGCGAGCGTAAAGGCCCCTAGACCTGGTGGCTGGATCAACACGCTGAATAGATTGGGATGTTTCTCGCCATAGTGCAGCCAGAGATCAAACGCGATTTGGGTTCCAGCTGGATACTTGACGAGCGAGAGAACCTGTGTGGCCTGAACCGCTCCCTTCGGCGTACCGAGCGTCGGTGCACTGACGAGATCCGGATCACTGAGCACATAGCGCCCGTCTGGCAAGCGACCGAGCACCGTTTTGCCTGTGGCCGTAATCAGGATCGGGACGAGACCGGGGTAACGGACCGTCTGAATGACTTTGGCATGGGCCGGAAGCGTGCCCCAAAAGCGGGCTTGGCCTGCTTCGTACACAAACAGTGCCGTAGATTGCTTAATGTCCGTTCGTTCTAGGGAACCAATCGGCCGCAAGTAGCCCTCTTCATCGGGTTTTGCGCCGATCAACCGGCCCGTCATTACCGGATCGGATAAACCGCTTCGGACAACGGCATGCGGTTTGCCTTGGGCCGGTATCGCTTCCCATTTGGGCAGGATGATAAGGGTTCGTGTCGCGATTTCCGCCGCCTTCAGCCGATCGGGTTTGACACCGGCATGGGGGGTCAGGATCAGAAGCCCGTACCGGACGGGTAAAGGCTGAGTAGGGAGGGTCACGGTCTCGGTTGTTTCGGTCTCGTTGGTGCCGTTTTCATCCGCATCCGGCGCTTTCGGGACCTCCAGCTCTTGTGGGTCCGTAAACGGTTGGTCGCGGCTCGTCGTAACCGGCAGCGCTTGCAGGCGCAGCAGGCGGGCCCACGCCGCAAAGCCAATGCTTGAGCGGGATTCGACCGATTGGCGTATGCCCGGATTGGGGTCCCAATAGCTGTCGGATCCGCTTTGCAGGACGTAGCCACCCAGACCGATAAGTCCCAACAACGCTAAAATGATGACTGAACGTTTGGAAAATAAGGGTTTTTCAGCCGCTAGGTCGGGTTTCGCACTCATGACCAGACCTCACGCAAGGCAAACTTGCCCCAAGCCTCGCGGCAGGTTTCAAAAGCGGCTTTATCGAGCGGGCGCCCTCCGAAATGGCCGTCTTCGACATGGCGGGCCAGGAGCGAAAAGGCCGGGCGGGCAGCGTCCGGAATCATCGGGTGTCGGCTGATATCGCGACTGGTCAGCGACGGCCGGATCAGGCCGGGTTTGTGATCGTCAATTGACGCAATGCTGCGGAGAAGCAGCACGTGGACGGCTTCGGCATAGAGCCCCCGGGCGGCCAAGTCATCCGCATCGGCCAAAAGGGCCTTGGCTTGATCCTGACTCAAGCGCCACTCCGGTTCTTTTCCGGTCAGCCGGGTCAAGCGAGGGCGATGATAGGTCTGGCTCAGAATGACGCGAACAAGCAGAGCAATCAGGCCGATGCCCAAGGCCCCCACGACCAGCCAAAAAACGATGAGTGCGACCGGGCTCAATTCGGCCAGTGTATTCAAAAAGGCTTGAAACCAATCCGGAACCGAAACCGGGGCGATAGGCTCTGGATAGAGCGGCGTGAACTGATAGCTCTTATCTTGAAATAGAACTTTCTGAGCCGCTTCAGCGCTGTCGGTGTTCGGAACAAATACGGGCGCACGGTCCGTCTGGACCGCTGGATCAGCGGACAGGTCGCTCTGACCTCGCACGTTTCGGTACCCCCCAAGTCCGGCGATGGCCGGATTAAAACTTGAGATTAGGGGAGGTGTTCCACAACTTCAAGGCAGGACTTTCGCGCCTTAAAGCCTGTGAATCAGGCTTTCAAGCGGCGGCGGTTTTGGCGAACAGTGCGGGCAATGGGTTCCAAACCGTCACGGTTCAGCCGCACCATGTCCTGCCCGAGGCTGAGTTGGTACTGCATTAGGCGCTGCGCCGCATCAAAGCCCCACAGGGAGAGGGCAAGGGGGTTCGCGAGCGTCTGAGGGCTGGTCAACAGGGTCCGAACCGCTTCGCTTTCCTTAAGGCTGTAGTCGAGGGTCGTCTGGCCGAGGCGAGCTAGCCCGTTTTGCGTTGCCGCCGCGGCCGCACCAAACGCCATGGCCTTTTCCGGGACCATTCGGGCCATTTCAGACAGGTTTTCGTGCACGGGGCGGTTGGCAATCTGATCCGGCTCGGTGCGCGCCGCGATCACCTTTTGGGCGTCTGCGAGCGTGTCCAGCATGTCCTGGGCGTGTTCCACGCTGTCCCGGGCCAATTGCAGGCCGTCATCCAATGCCCCTTTATGTAAGCCTGCTAGCTTCTCGGAGCTGGACTTGTGGGCGCGGGAACGGGTCATGCTTCACCTCGGGTCTGTGGGCCGTTACTGTGAACAGGAACGGGGGCCACGCCAACTGAATTCTGAAAACACTGAATATCCTCTTGCGGTCCGGCGTAAGGTTATGACAGGCCACACAGGTCAATATTTCGGAGAGCCCGCTATGCTCACAGTGCTGAATACCCTTAAGGCCCTGAATACTGAGGCTTTGCGCAAGGCTTCCCCCAGCGAGGCCTTAACCGCCTTGATGCAGGCGTTTGGACGGGTGCTTGAGCCGGGGTCGGACGGACTGACCGTTGGCTCTCCGATTGATGGCGCTGTGGCCGGGTCGATTGGGCTATCTTCCCCGAATGACGTGGCCGGAGCGGTTGAAGCGGCCTCGATGGCGTTTCCGGTTTGGCGTCAGGTGCCCGCGCCGATACGGGGCGAGTTTGTCCGCCGGGTCGGTGAGGCTTTGCGTGCCGCCAAGGAGCCTCTGGCGCTGTTGGTCACGCTCGAATGCGGCAAGATCCTCAGCGAGGGTCGCGGCGAAGTGCAGGAGATGATCGACATCTGCGACTTTGCCACCGGTCTATCGCGCCAGCTTTATGGCCTGACGATGGGGTCTGAGCGCCCTGGCCACCACATGCGCGAAGTCTGGCAACCGCTGGGGCCGGTGGGGGTCATCAGCGCGTTTAACTTCCCCGTCGCGGTCTGGGCTTGGAATGCGGCGATTGCCTGGGTCTGCGGCAATCCGGTGATCTGGAAGCCCTCGGAAAAGACTCCGCTTGTGGCGCTGGCCTGTCAGGCGGTGACGCAAGCGGTTTGGGTGGATTTTGCTCGAGATCACCGTCTGGATCCCACGTTGGCGTTGTCGCAGGTCTTGATCGGCAAGGCGGATGTGGGGGAAGCGTTGATGGACCATCCGGGTGTGCCGCTGATCAGCGCCACAGGCTCAACACGCATGGGCCGGATCGTTGGTCCGCGCGTTGCGGCGCGGTTTGGCCGATCCCTGCTGGAGCTCGGGGGCAACAATGCCATGATCGTCGCCCCTTCGGCGGATTTGGATCTGGCCTTGCGGGCCATTGTGTTTTCGGCGGCGGGCACGTCCGGACAGCGCTGTACCAGCCTGCGGCGACTGTTTGTTCACGACAGTTTGATCGAAGGCCTGATGCCGCGCCTTGAGGCGGCGTTTGCCAGCCTCAAGGTCGGGGATCCGCGCCAGGACGGTGTCCTGATGGGGCCGCTGATCGATGCAGGAGCGCTGGCGGCCATGCAGGTTACGCTTGAGCGGTCACGGGCTGAGGGTGGACAGGTCTGGGGCGGCGATGTCGAGGCCAGCGAGGGGGCCGGGGCCTATGTGCGTCCCGCCCTGGTCCGGTTTTCTGTGCCAGCTCCGGTCATGCAGACCGAGACCTTTGCCCCCATCCTGTCGGTCGTGCCCTACAGCACCCTCGAACAGGCCATCGCCTGGCAAAACGATGTGCCTCAGGGGTTGTCGTCCTGCCTGTTCACGCTGGACTTGCGCGAAGCTGAAACCTTCTTGTCGGCCTCGGGTTCGGACTGCGGCATTGCCAATATCAATATCGGACCGTCTGGGGCCGAAATCGGTGGCGCGTTCGGCGGCGAAAAAGAGACCGGCGGTGGTCGCGAAAGCGGATCGGATGCCTGGAAGGCCTATATGCGTCGCCAAACCCAGACCGTGAACTATTCCCGGGATCTGCCACTAGCTCAGGGCGTGACGTTTGATCTTTAGGCCCCGGGGGCGGATCCCCGCGTGGTCAGGCGGAAGCGGTCGCCGGGGTGACAGAGCCGGGTGAAGGTCAACACGGTGTCCGCCTGAAAGGTGCGCCGTTCAATCACCAGCATCGGCTCACCCGGCGACAGGCCCAGTAAGCCCCCTTCGTCCGGGTTTGGGCGGGCTGCGGCAAACGCATGTTCGGCCTCGGTCAGGGGCACTTCGTGCAAGAGCCATTCGTTGGGGCTGATTTGGCTGAAAGGCGCCGTCAGGGCCGCCGGAATGGCCCGGGTATTAATCCAACGTTGCTCCAGCTGATAGGGCTGGCCATCTGCCAGATGCAGGCATTCGACATAAAGTCCCGCGCTGATCTGGCCATGAAAGCGGGCCAGTACAGCACTCGGAAGCGGCTTTGAGACCTGTTCCAGGAGTCTGTAGCCATAGCGCCGTCCCTCCGCCAGCACCGCCAATCGTACGAGGGGAATGTCGATCTGAGCCTGACGGCTGCGGGTTTCGACGACGCGAGTCCCGGCGCGCCGTTTGCGTTCCAAAAGGCCTTGTTCCGCCAGATCCTGAAGCGCCCGGTTCACCGTCACCCGCGCACACCCTAGGTCTGCGGCAAGCTGGGCTTCGGTTGGGATCAGCGACCCGGCGGGCCAAGCCCCGCTGCGGATTCGGTCCAAAAATTGTGCGCGGACAGACTTCCATCCTAAGGCCGAAGTCACGCTGCCCCCTAGGCAAGGTCGATGATATGTGCGTATATATTGCTTAATTGTGCATACATATCAAGGGGTGATGTGTGTCAGAGCAGATATATCGGCAAGCTCGGATTGCCACCATGGTGGCCGATGGCGCGCCCTATGGCCTGATTGAAAACGGGGCCCTGTGGGTGCGTGACGGCCGGATCCATTGGGTTGGGGCTGAATCTGACCTGCCCCCCGAGGCCGCCAGCCTTGCCCACGAGCGGCTTGACGGGGCCCTGATCACGCCGGGGCTGATCGATTGCCACACCCATCTGGTCTATGCCGGGGACCGGGCCGCCGAATTTGAAATGCGGTTGAACGGGGCGAGTTACGAAGAGATCGCAAGGGCTGGCGGCGGGATCCTGTCGACGGTTCGTGCCACCCGAGCGGCGGACGAAGACCGACTGATGGCCGAGACCTTGCCCCGGCTTGCGGCGTTGATACGCGAAGGCGTCACCACCGTCGAAATCAAGTCCGGCTATGGCCTTGAGGTCGAGAGCGAAGCGCGGTGCCTTCGGGTGGCGCGGCGTTTGGGGCAAACCCAGCCGATCCGGGTGGCGACAACCTTTCTTGGCGCCCATGCGGTTCCGCCCGAATATGCGGGGCGCAGCGGCGATTATGTGCGCTATCTGGTGGACACCGTGTTGCCTACCCTCGCGGCTGAGGGATTAGCGGATGCCGTCGATGGCTTCTGTGAAGGGATCGGCTTTTCGCCCGACGAGATCCGGGTGTTGTTTGATGCAGCGCAGGCCCTTGGGCTTCCCGTCAAGCTGCATGCCGAACAGTTGTCCAACCTGCAGGGTGCGGCCTTGACGGCGTCTTATGGGGGGCTGTCAGCGGACCACCTTGAGTATCTGGACGAGGCTGGGATTGCGGCCATGAAAGCGGCAGGAACCGTCGCGGTGCTGCTGCCCGGTGCCTTCTATTATTTGCGTGAGACCAAACTTCCGCCGGTGGCGGCACTTGAGGCGGCGGGGGTGCCGATTGCGCTTTCGACCGACTGTAATCCCGGTACTTCTCCGATCACCTCGATCCAGCTGATCCTCAATATGGCGTGCACGCTTTGGCGCATGACGCCCGAAGCGGCGCTGGCCGGGGTCACCCGTCATGCCGCCCGCGCTCTCGGTCTTCAGGACCAGATCGGCACGCTCGAAGTCGGGAAACAGGCCGATTTCTGTGTTTGGAACGCCAGCCACCCGGCGGCCCTCAGCTACGCTGTCGGCCTTAACCCCCTTGTTGCCCGTTATTTTGGAGGTCAAGCATGACCCTCGTTCTTACCCCCGGCGCTGTGACTCTGGCGCAGCTCGAAGCGCTTCTGTCGCATGACGGGGCCATTGCCCTTGATCCATCGGCGCGCGCCCGGGTCGAAGCGTCCAGTGCGGTGATCGAGGCGGCGGCGACCGGCGACAAGGCCGTGTACGGGGTCAATACCGGGTTCGGCAAACTGGCTTCGACGCGGATCGCCGCCGAAGATACAGCCACCTTGCAACGCAATTTGATCCTGTCCCATTGCGCTGGCGTGGGCGAAGCGCTCGATCCTGCGACGGTGCGATTGATCATGGCGCTCAAGCTGTTGTCGCTCGGACGCGGGGCTTCGGGCGTTCGCTGGGGGATCATTGCCCAGATCGAAGCCATGCTGGCCCGGGGCGTGGTGCCGGTGATCCCGGCCCAAGGCTCTGTGGGTGCTTCGGGGGATCTGGCTCCGCTGGCGCATATGACTGCTGTGATGATCGGCGAGGGCGAAGCCTTTGTGGCGGGCGAGCGCATGTCCGGTGCTGCCGCGCTCAAAGCAGTCGGGTTGGAGCCGGTCGTGCTCGCCGCCAAGGAAGGCCTGGCCCTGATCAACGGGACCCAGACCTCGACGGCCCTGGCCTTGGTCGGACTGTTCCGCGCTTGGCGGGCGGGTCTGTCGGCACTCGTCAGCGGGGCGCTGTCGACGGATGCGGCTATGGGGTCGAGCGTGCCCTTTACGGCAGAAATCCATACCTTGCGCGGCCAGCCGGGCCAGATCGACGCCGCGGCTTACCTGCGCGGACTGATGGAGGGGTCGGTGATCCGCTCCAGCCATCTGATCGAAGATAGCCGTGTTCAAGACCCCTATTGCATCCGCTGTCAGCCCCAGGTGGTCGGCGCGGCGCTGGATGTGCTGCGGATGGCGGCCCGGACGCTGGTGATTGAGGCCAATGCGGTGACCGATAACCCGTTGGTCCTCAGCGACGGCCAAATCGTGTCCGGCGGGAATTTCCACGCCGAGCCCGTTGCGTTTGCCGCCGATATGATTGCGCTGGCCATGTCGGAAATCGGGGCCATTACCCAGCGGCGCATTGCCTTGCTGGTGGATCCGGCCCTGAGCTTTGGGCTTCCGGCCTTCCTGACCCCGCGTCCGGGGCTGAACTCGGGCCTGATGATCGCCGAAGTCACCTCGGCCGCCCTGATGAGCGAGAACAAGCAAAAGGCGGCTCCGGCCTCGATCGATTCCACCCCGACAAGCGCCAATCAGGAAGACCATGTGTCGATGGCCTGTCATGGGGCGCGCCGTCTCTATCCGATGGCTGAGAACCTTGAGCATATCATCGGGATTGAAGCGATCAGTGCCGCCCAGGGGATCCACCTTCGCGCCCCGCTGGTAACCTCGCCGCGTTTGGCCCGCGTGATCGCAGCCTTGCGGGCGGTGGTGCCCGTCCTCGAAGATGACCGATATATTGCCCCGGATCTGGTCCAGGCTGGCGCGCTGGTGCGCGAGGGGGGGCTGGTCCTTGCGGCGGGCACAGACGATGCCCCGAAACTTGAGGGGTAAGTTTCATTATGGATAGTGTCGTTCAGACCGAAGGCCGGGGGCCGCTGATGCTGGCCTTTCCGCACAGCGGGACCCTGCTACCGCCGGGCCTGTTTTCGCGTCTGAATACGCTCGGTCAGCGGCTGGGGGACACGGACTGGTATCTCGATCCGCTCTTTGCCGGGCTGGTGCCGGACGCGGGAACCCTGAAGGCCAGTTTTCACCGCTATGCCATCGATCTGAACCGCGATCCGGCTGACCTGTCGCTTTATCCCGGACAGAACACGACCGGTCTGATGCCCCTGACCGACTATGATGGCCGTCCGATCTGGATCGCTGGGGGCGAGCCGACGGATGCAGAGCGGCACGCCCGGCTCGATCAGTTTCACGCACCCTATCATGTGGCTCTGACCCGTATGCTGGCGCGGATCCGCGAGCGGCACGGCGTGGCGATCCTCGTGGACTGCCACTCGATCCGGCGCACCGTACCCTATCTGTTTGAGGGGGACCTGCCGGACATCAGTCTGGGGACCTTTGACGGCAAAAGCGTGCACCCGCGCCTGCGGGCCGCGCTGGAAGACCGGTTGTCCACCCAGTCCGAGTTTTCCTTCGTCCTTGATGGCCGGTTCAAGGGCGGCTGGACCACCCGTCATTACGGCCAGCCCGATCATGGCGTGCACGCCTTTCAAATCGAGCTGTGTCAGGACCTTTATTGCACCGAAACCCCGGACAGCGCCGCGCCGCAAATGGGGGCGCCGCGCCTCGAAGCGCTGCGGACGCTGCTGGCCGACCTTCTCGCCCTCGCATCTGAACTGGCCCCCTGGCTCAAGCCTTAAGGCCACTGTTTCCGGAGACACACATGACCAATCCTCGCCACAATATCCGCACGGTCCGGGCCGCCCATGGCACGACCTTGACCGCCAAGTCCTGGCTGACCGAAGCGCCCCTGCGGATGCTGATGAACAACCTCGACCCGGACGTAGCGGAAAACCCGCACGAGCTGGTGGTCTATGGCGGGATTGGCCGGGCGGCGCGGACCTGGGCCGATTTTGACAAGATCGTCAGTGCTCTGACCGAGCTGGAGGTCGACCAGACCTTGCTGGTCCAGTCGGGCAAGCCGGTGGGCGTGTTCCGCACCCATGCCGATGCGCCGCGCGTGCTGATTGCCAATTCCAACCTTGTGCCGCACTGGGCGAACTGGGACCACTTCAACGCCCTCGATAAGGCCGGGCTGATGATGTACGGCCAGATGACCGCCGGGTCCTGGATCTATATTGGCACCCAGGGCATTGTTCAGGGCACCTATGAGACGTTTGTCGAAGCGGGCCGCCAGCATTACAACAGTAG
>DAITMY010000066.1:0-9763 GCA_036834925.1 Asticcacaulis sp. | reverse complement strand
CCCCCAGACCAACCCCTGGGTCGCGAGCCCTTTGAGGCGTTTCTGAGCCTCGATCATTTCGCGGTAAAGCTTAGGAATTTCGCGGCCCTTAGGCGCTGACTTATCCGCTTTAGGCTCGACCACAGCGGTTTCAGCCTCTGGCTCAGCCACGGCTTCAGCCATATCCAGTTCAAGCGGCGCTTCTGGCATGGCAAGCCAACTGGTCTTACACGCCGCACAACGAACCTTACGCCCCTCTGGTGCAATTGCGCCGTCGGGGATAGAATAACTCGTAGCGCACTCGGGACAGGTCAGTATCATGGCCACCGAATCGGGGGAACGTCGCGTTCCCTACGCGTCTCCGATTTCGGACCCTGTGTCCAGCGTGCAGCCCTGTTCGACCGCAACCGGCATCCAAAAGCAGAGATAATCCTGGAACAAGACCCGGCCATTGTAAGATTTGACCAAGTCGGCATGCGCTACGGGAATGCTCCCGAGGTGCTGCGCGATGTTAACCTTAATTTACCCGCAGGATCTTTCCATTTCCTAACCGGCGCGTCCGGAGCCGGAAAATCGTCTCTGCTGAAGCTGCTTTATCTGGCCGCTCGACCGAGCCGGGGCAGCGTGACCCTTTTTGGCCATGATACCAACCAACTCGACCGGGATGGGGCGGCGCGGTTGCGTCGACGAATTGGGGTGGTGTTTCAGGAATTCCGCCTACTGGATCACCTGTCCGTGTTTGACAATGTCGCCTTGCCGCTGCGAGTCGCCAATCAGCATCCAGACCAGTACCGGGCGGATGTTTATGAGCTGTTGCAGTGGGTCGGGCTAAAGCATCGGACCGAGGCTATGCCCCAGACCCTTTCGGGGGGGGAAAAGCAGCGCCTTGCCGTAGCGCGAGCTGTTGTCACCCGCCCCCGGATCATTTTGGCGGACGAGCCGACGGGCAATATCGATCATGCCATGGGCCTACGGATCTTGCGTCTGTTCATCGAACTGAACCGCCTAGGGGCCACAGTAGTGATTGCCACGCACGACGAAGCCCTGATCCGGGCATCGGGCATGCCGGTGTTGGACCTGCATGATGGAGGCCTCACCCGCCGCGACCTGACCCAAACCGTACCCGAGGGTCTGTGATGGTCGATCTGCCCCCGGAAATTCGCCGTTGGAAACCGGCTCCGATCCTGCCCGAGCGGGATACGCGCGAACTGTCGCTGCACTTTGTGGTCGGGGTGCTGTGTTTTCTGGCGTGTCTGGCGGCCTTAACGTTCATGGCCACAAGCCGCGCCGCGGACGGCTGGAGCCGGGATATCCGCGGCGAGGTCACCGTTCAGGTCCGCCCCAAGGGCGTGGAAAGCGGCTATGCCACAGCCTCACAGGCCGCTGAGGTGTTAGCGGGTGTCAAAGGGGTCAGTGAAGCCGCTGCCCTGGAAGAAGAGAAAGCCATCGCCCTGATCAAACCCTGGGTCGGGGATGTGGTGGTCGAGGACCTGCCCCTGCCCTATCTGGTCGAGGTGCGCTTGAACCCCGATGCGCCAGCCACAGTCGCGGCCCTCGAAAAGGCCCTGAAGGCCGCCGGAATCAGCGCCACCATCGACGATCACAGCCGTTGGCTTAAAGACGTGCAGCAAGCCGCCTGGATTTTGCGGGGACTTGCGGGGGCGATTTTCCTTTTGACCGGAGGGGCCGCCGCCGCTGTCATCGCCTTTGCAACGCGGGCAGGATTAGAAGCGCGGCGCGATGTGGTTGAAGTCCTCAGCCTGAATGGGGCGGTGGATCTGTTCATTGCCAATCTGTTCCAGACCCGGTTTGCCCAACTGGCTGCTGAGGCCGGGATCCTCGGCAGCTTAGGCGCAGCCCTCCTCCTGATCGTCCTCAAACTGGTCGGCAGTGACGCAGGGTTAATGCTAGCTCTTCCCCTGTCATGGTTTGACCTGTTAGTAGTTCTGCCTTGCCCGATTTTGGCGGCCCTGATCGCTGCGATCACCGCCCGGATCACGGCTATGCGTCTGCTGAGGGGGTTATGATGCGCAGTTTAATCGCCGTCCTCGTCATTGTCCTGCTGTGGACGGCGGGGCTAATGGCCTTCGCGGACCGAGTGGTGAACTCGACCCCCGCGGAAGAACCGGAAAAAGCCGATGCCATTGTCGCCCTGACCGGGGCGTCCGACATGCGCATCCGTGAAGCCATGCGCCTTTTGGAGCGTCGCAAGGGCGAGCGCCTCTTGGTGTCTGGCGTCAACAAGGTCGTGACCCGGGATGAGCTGCGCGAAGTTGCAGACGGGTCCCGGCGTAGCTTTGACTGCTGTGTGGACCTCGGGTTCGATGCGCTCGATACCGTCGGCAATGCCGAAGAGATCGCGGCTTGGGCACGGGCCAAAGGTTTCGACAGCCTGATTGTCGTCACCTCGGACTATCACATGCCCCGCAGTCTTGTGGAAATCCGGGGCGCTTTGCCCGGCGTGACCCTCGCAGCCTATCCGGTCACCACCCCGGCGCTGGACGCCCGCAACTGGTGGAAAACCAGCAAGGGTATGCGCATTATGATGCTGGAATACAGCAAGTTCCTCGCAATCTTAGCGCGCGAAGCCGTGCTGGGTCTAAGCCGGGCGACCCATAAATCGGCTGAACCAGATCCGGCTTCGCCGCCGGTTCAGGACCCCCTGAACGTCCCTGCTTCCTGATCTTGCGTCCTGCGCCTCCTAACCCGGATACCCTGCGTGCTTGTTCTCCGCTCATTGCTGTTCACGGTTTGGCTTTATCTGGCCATGGTGTTGGTTGCCGTCCTAGGATCCCCCGCACTTCTTGGACCCCGGCGCTGGTCTTTGACGGTAATCCGGACCTTTGTTCGGCTGTGTCTGTTCGGCCTCAGGGTGTTTGTCGGCGCGAAAATGGAAATCCGGGGGCTGGAACACCGGCCGACGGGAACCGCGCTGATTGCCGGTAAGCATCAAAGCATGCTCGACACCATCGCCCCGTTTCTGTTCTTGGATGATCCGTGTTTCGTGATGAAGTCTGAGCTGATCGCCATGCCATTTTTTGGCTGGTATGCCGCCAAGGCCCAGATGATCCCAGTGGTGCGCGAAGATGCAGCCAAGGCTCTGCGCAAAATGGTCAGCGATACCCAAGCGCGCCTGTCAGAACAACGACAAGTTCTGATCTTTCCCGAGGGCACCCGCTCAGCTGTTGGACAGCCCGCTGACTATAAGCCCGGTGTCGCCGCGTTATATCGTGAGCTGGATACACCCTGTACGCTGATGGCGACCAACTCTGGGGTTTTCTGGCCCGCAAAGGGCTTTATCCGTCACCCGGGCACGATCGTGTTCGAGTTCCTGCCAGCCTTGCCCGCAGGCATGAAACGAGCGGCCTTTATGTCGGAAATGAAAACCCGGATCGAAGCCGCTTCGGACGCGCTGGTCGCCGAAGCCCAAAACCGTTGATCCGGGTCTTTCCGATTCGTCTCAGGCCTTGAAGCTGGCTAGGGCATCGAGGAACGCCCGGTTTTCAGCTTCGACACCGATCGTCACGCGCAAGCAGTCAAACAGACCATAGCCGCCAACCGGACGCACGATGATGCCGTTTTCCTGAAGGTGGGCATCTGCCGCCTTGGCCGTCTCGACGTCCTTGAACCGGATCAGCAAGAAGTTGCCCGCCGACGGGAAGGTCTCGTAGCCGAGGCCCCGGATTTCCTGGGCCATACGCGGCAACCACTCGACCACCAGCTCCCGCGAGGCCTCAACGTGGGCCGTATCCTCAAGGGCCGCGACCGCCGCGAACTGTCCAGGAAGGTTGACGTTAAAGGGCAGTCGAATCCGGTCAACGGCTTCGACCACCGCCTTCGGCATGTAACCAAACCCGACGCGCAGACCGGCCAGACCATGGATCTTGGAGAAGGTCCGGGTGACGATGACATTATCCGACACGCGTGCCAGCGGCAGGGCCGTGGTCCAAGTCGGCTCAGTCACATATTCCGCATAGGCTTCGTCCACCACCAGCAACACAGACGCCGGAAGCGAAGCATGCAGGCGAGCAACCTCTTCGGGCGTGTTCCACGATCCAGTCGGGTTGGACGGGTTGGACAGATAGACAATCTTGGTCCGCGCATCGACCAGCGACAGGATGGCGTCCACATCGGCCCGCAGATCCGGTTCGGGCGCCAAACGCACCTCGGCCTGACAGGCGCGAGCGCTGATGCGATAGGCGAGGAAGCCGTACTGACCGGTGACGATATTATCGCCCGGCTCCAGATAGGTCTGGTTCAACAGGGCAAACACCTCATCCGAGCCCGCTCCAAACAACAGGCGATCAGCTTCGAGGTTGTGATGACGAGCCACGGCCTCGCGCAGGGGCGCGGCCACGCCGTCGGGATAGCGGAACAGATTGGCTTGGGCGTCCAAGAAGGCTTGCGTAGCCTTGGGGCTGCACTTCAGCGCATTTTCATTCGAGGACAGTTTGATCGGCTCGGCCACACCCGCCAGTTTCGACTTGCCGCCGACATAGGGGGCAATATCAAGGATCCCGGCCTTGGGGGCGGGCGCGGTCAGGTCAGTCTTGGCAGCAGGCTGAGTCATCTGTTGTCCTTATTCGTCAAAGGGGGCCGCGACGGCTCCAATTACACCCGATATACGGCCCGGAGCCGATAACAGCCGTATGTCATCTTTCTGGACATAGCCTGAGAGGGCAAACAATTTCAATCCCGTTGCAGATGAAATTAAATCCGCCGCAAAACCGATCCGCCCGAGGGCCTCGATAATCTGGTCCGTGGGCTCAGGTGCATCCGTCACCCACAGCGTCAGGTCATGCCCGGTCGGCTCCGTTTCGACGGGACCCACGACCAGCGCCCGCACCGGCCCTTCGCTGGCCAGTTCTGGCAAACAGGAAAACACGGCCAAATCCGGACGCAGCAGTAAGCGCCCCCACCAGCCCTGGCCCGTCTCCAGGCTAAAGACCGCTACGCCGCGCGGCCCGTCACAGGCCTTGAGTGCCGCCTCAGGGGTTTCCGTCATCACCACGGGGTTGGCCGCGCCAAACCGGCAGCGCGCCAGATGATAGACCGCCGTGGCTTGGCGTCCGCCCCAAGCGCGGATATCCAGCCCGCCCTGAAGCGCCAGGCTTTCGCCCATCAGTTCACGCCAAACCTTGAGGATCAGACGCGGCCCAGCTCCTTGCCGGGGCGCCCCAAGCCGATCCCGCAAGATCGCCGTTTCACGAGCCGGGCGCAAAGGCGAGGCCGTGGCCGCATCCGGTTCCGCCCGTTTGGCCGCCGCAACCGCCGACGCCAGTCGCGCGCGGGCATCCAATAACCGCAGCAGCTCGCTATCGATGGCATCGATTTCGCGGCGAACGTCTGCCAAGGACAGAGTGTTTGTTGGCGACGACGGTTCGCTCACCCGATCAGGCCCCTTTCACGCGACTGATGACAATCATCATATAATTGAGACTTGCCTAGCCGATCCGGGGCGCATCAGCCAGACGAATATCGCCGATTTCGGTGGCGTTATTGCGAAAGTTCACTGTGGCCTTAATGGGCTTGATCGGTGGAGTCGGTCCGGCCTTGCCTTGAACCAAGGCGACAACATCTTCGACCGACTGAATTTTCACCTGCCCCTGCCCCATCAGGATCATAGCCTTAGCCGCCTGAGCACGATCAGGGGCCACAAGCCCAGCGCGGACAAACCCATCAAGCAGTTGGTCTGCGCCTTCGACCTCAAGCGGGACCACCCCATCAAGGCGACCTTCAGGCGTAACCCCGAGACGTTCTGACTTCGCATAGACCGCAACCGTCCCAGTCTTGAACGTACCCAGCACCTTGGTGACCCGCCCGCCATCACGTATCCATGCCTGAAGCGCTTCAGACCATGTGGCACCGTTCAAGCGTGTGACGCCCTGAACCGTGCCTTCCAGCGTCAGATTGACCGGCTGGCCCCGGCTGAAGGCATTCAGCGTCGTCCCTTCAGAGGCCACAGCACCCTGGACCCGGAGCAACACATCGCCATCGGTCTGCGCCCCCTTGGTCGGGCGCAGATAGGCATCGACGACTTCAGCCTTTGCCAGCGAAAAGGGTGCCGCGCCCGGGGCCGGGGTAAAGACGGGCTGGAGAAATTCAATCGCCAAGGTCTGGACTGGACGGAACAGCCCCGAGGCACTGGCCCGAAGCGCCTTGCCGCGTACGGCCACAGCCCCACCCTTGCCGCGGATCAGGGTCAGCCCCTCGGGCGCGGCCATGATCCAATGATCCAGTGCATAGGCATTGGCTTCGGCGCCCAGCAGAGCGGCCTTCAAGCCCACACCCGTCGGGGCAATAATCTTGACATCCCGGGCCCGGACATACATTCGGAAGGGATAGCCCTGCATGCCTTCGAGTTTCCACGTGGCATGATACCCTGCCCGTTGCAGCCCTGCCTTGGCTTCAGCGAGCTTAGCTTCGATCTGCCATGCAACAACAAACCAGTAGATGCTCCAGAGCAGCAAAACCCCAGCCAGAGCCAGGAACGGCCCATAAAGTCCCCAACGGGATTTAGGTTTAGCCGAAACCCCGGTGGGTGCCGTTGATAAACTCTCTGACATGCGCGTACCTCCCGGTAATCTGAGCGGGTCTTAACGCAGATTAACCCTGTTGGGCAGGGGCTTCGGAGGCTAAAAATGCCTGCACCGCCTCAAGGGCTTCGACCAGCGGCAGGCGCGAGACACTGACGCCCCCGGGCAAACTGCTGAACAGGCGACTGGGGGCGGCCGCATCCAGCATGACAAACACCCCCCGATCATCAGCCCGCCGGATCAGGCGACCAAAGGCCTGAGTGATCCGCGCCCGAGCCAGAGCGTCATCATAGGCATGATCGCCAAAATGCTGACGCCGCGCCTTGTGCAACAGATCCGGTCGCGCCCACGGCACCTTGTCGAACACAATCAGCCGCAAGGACTCGCCGGGCACATCAATACCGTCGCGCACAGCATCCGTCCCCAACAGACAGGCATGGGTCTCGCTGCGGAACACGTCGACAAGCGCCCCAACCTCTAGGGGGTCTACATGTTGGGCATAGAGCGACAATCCCTTTTGGCCGAGCGGTCCAGCCAGAAGGTCATAGACCGCTCGAAGTCGCCGGATCGCCGTAAACAGTCCCAGTGCCCCGCCACCCGCCGCGAGGAACAGCTCGCGCATTGCCGCCGCGGTTTGTCGCGGATGCGCCCGGGCGACATCCGTGACCACAATCACCTTGGCCTGTTCCGCATAGCGAAACGGAGAGGCGAACCGCGCTTCGATCGGCGGCAGCTTCAGACGCGCGGTGCCAGTCCGTAAACGGGCCAGATGGAACGGATCGCCCGCCGTCTCTGCCCCATCGGTCAGGGTGGCTGAGGCGATCAGAACCCCGTGCGAGGGCCGGATCACAGCCGCTTCCAGCGGAATGGTCGGATCGACCCAATGTCGCCGCAAGCCCGCATCCATAACCCGTCCGAACATCATGTCCTGGGTAAAGCTGTCGATAAAGGCGGGGCCTTCCAATGATGCCTCGCTGGCCTCATCGGCCTGAAGCGCCTGGAGCAGGCCACGCCAGGCCGGGAGTGTCAGGCGCGCCCGACGCTCCAGCCCCCGGAGCGCTCCTTCAAGGCGCGCCCGTTCCGCCCCGTCCAGCTCCGATGCCTCATCATCCAGCAGGTCTTCCAGCGCCCGCGCCAAGGCCAGCAACGGCGCTTCGATGGCCGCCAGCGCCCGGGCTGCATCGCGCGCCGCCTCAATCACAGCCGGGGTCGGGGGGCGGGCGGAACATTCCAGAGCGCCTTCCGCCTGACCTTCGGTTCGGGCGGCAATCTGGTCTAAAGCCGCGCGCAGCAAGCGCTCTACCGGGCCAGAGGGATCGGGTTCCGCCCCGTCCGAGGGGCAGATCCGCGCCGACCAGCCTTCGCCCGGCAACTGGGCGGCCGCTCTGACGACCTGACGCAAGGCTTCCGCTGCGTCATCGCGCTGGGCAATCAGATCCCCCAGCCGCTGTTCTAAGCCCCGCCCGCGCCGCCCGCGCGTTTCCGGCCCGCGGATCCAGCGCCGCAGCTCCGCCGTTTCGATCCCGGACAGGCAGGCCGAAAAGGCGCTGTCCGCCGCCTCGAACAGGTGATGGCCCTCGTCAAAAATGATCCGTCGGACGCGACCCGCCGGATTGGGGGCCTCGCCCGGTCGCGGCGTGCGCACATGCTCAAATGCGGCATGCGACAGAACCAAGGCATGGTTGGCCACCACCACATCCGCCCGACGCGCGCCACGAATAGCCTTTTCCACGAAACAGGTGCGGTAATGAGGGCAAGCCGCATGCACACACTCGCCGCGCCGATCCACGAGATTGACCGCACTGGCCTGGGCATTCACGGGAACGGAAAACAAGCTGGGGATCCAGGCGGGATAGTCACCGCCGGTCATATCCCCGTCGCGCGTCGCCCCGACCCAACGCGCCGTCAGGGCCAAGCCGACGGCATCACTGACCCCTAGCGCAACCCCTTGGGCCATTTCTTGATAGTTCAACAGACAGAGATAGTTTTCCCGCCCCTTGCGTACCACCATCTTGCGGGCCCGTAAGGCCGGGTCCGGATAAAGCGCCCCACCCTCGCGGTCGATCTGGCGTTGAAGCGCGCGGGTATAGGTCGAGACCCACACCGGCGCGCCGTTCTTTTCGGCCCAGACCGAGGCGGGCGACAGGTAGCCCAGTGTCTTGCCGATACCGGTTCCGGCCTCGCTGAGAACAACCTTGGGCTCATCTTCGGCATCACGCGGAAGAAACGCCTGAGTGGCCAAGCCTGCGAAAGCGGCTTGAGAGGGGCGGGCTTCGTCAAGGCCCGCCCGCTCCAAAAGCTGGCTCAGACGGCTTGTCGCCTCGGCCTCAGACACGGCCTGGGTTCCCGGTTCACCCATGGGGGCCTGTTCTTCCCATTCTGCCAAGACCGACCAAATATCCAACCCGCCACTGCGGGCGTCCTCGGGGATATCGGCTTCTGGAAAAGAGCGGAGAATCACCTCTGCAAACGGCCAGCCTGCCCGGGCAAGGCCCGGCAAGAGCCGCCCAGCGGCCGCCCGGCTGTGTCGGTCCCATGCGCGGGTTTCCGCCAGCAAGAGGTCTGCAGCCTGCGCGAGGGCCAAGGCCTGATCGAGGGCCGACTGGGGTTCATCAAACCCCAGCACACGCGCCAGCCCCGCGGGGGTGGGCGCGCAAAACTGGCCGGGACGGACAAAGGCAAATAGCTCCAGCACATCCCAATGACGCGCGGATCGCGCGGGGATCGCCAGACCCAGACGGCGAGCCGTCCACGCCGCATGGGCCACCAGCACGGGTCCTTCATCGAACAGCCGAGCTGCTTGGGGCCGGGTCAGCCAGCGAGCGATGCCGGCCTCACACAGGGCCGAACCGCCGGGCGGGGTTGCGAGCGCGGGGGGCAGAAGCGCTTCAGACACTGGGGTCAACGGGGCGTGCCCCCCATCAGAGCTTCAGCGCCTGTTCGAGGGCAATCGCGAGGGAGATCGCCGCCCCAAGGGTCAAGATCGTCCGTAGTCGACCATACCAGTGAGGCAGATTTCGGGTGTGAATGTCCCAATACCACTGGCCGATCAACGCAGCCTTTAGAATAATAATCCGCCAAAGCATTGGCAAATCCGGGATAATGACGGTCGCCCAGGCCACCAGACACACCACCACGGACCCAACCATGACCGGCATCTTGAGTGGGCGGTGTCCCATCTCGAAGCCCCACCGAATCCCACCCAAGAAGGACAAGATCGCCACTGCATAGTGAAGCAGAGATAACTC
>DAITMY010000065.1:0-9864 GCA_036834925.1 Asticcacaulis sp. | reverse complement strand
ATTGGGCGTTGCCCACATTTCGTGGGCTCGAAGTCAGCCGCGCATTAGGATTTTGAGTAAAATTTGTGTAATGGAAAATACAGGTTGGGGATAAACAATTATATTTTTAATATACATCTTCTATATTAATCTTCTGGGCCGATTTTCTCAAAGTATTTGATTTGGGGTCTCGACGTGTGCCTGTTCGTTCGGATTGAGTGGGACTCCCCTGTTACGCGTAAGTCGCACATTGACAAAAGAGTGACAAATTAACGTAGTTAATATAAAAAGAGGCGTCGCGGCCTGTCGTGTCCTGTGTCTAAACTCTCTTGAGATGCTTACAGCTGTAACAATGCTCGGGCTTCACTTTAAAAACAAAATGGGTTGGATACATGGCACGCAAACTCGCACATCTCTTAACTGGTTCGGCCCTGGGGCTGACTATGGCGGCGACCCTAGCCGGTGCTGCTGGGGCCGTTGTGGTTCCCGATGGTCAGAATCCGAATGACTATATCGATACAGCCAACACCCGCCCTTATTGGGTCGGTCTGGGCATTCGTAACGCGGCCGGAACGGGCGGCGGGATCTGCACGGGGATGCTGATCAACCCGCGGACCGTCTTGTTTGCGGCCCACTGCGTTGATGACAGCCCGATGAGCGTCTTTAATGCGCCGGGCAGCCGCGCAGCCGTGGGCTACACGCAGAACCCGACTTTTGGGCTGTCTGCTTTGCAGAACTGGCTGTTCAACCCGGCGGCTGGTAACACGATGGCGAATTCGGTCGCCGTCTTCTATCATCCGGACGCGTTGTTGAACCGCTCAAACGCTGGAGGGGGTAATGCTTTCCTCTCCGCCGATGTGGCCTATGCCGCTTTTGGTTCGGCGGTCGATCTGGGGCGTAACGCATCGAACACGGCGGGTCTGCTGTTCTCGCCGGTGACCTCTAAGGTAAACGTAGTCATGGGCGGTTACGGCCAGACCGGCACCGCAACCGGCACCCACAGCACCAATTTCCAGCGCCGCCTGGGCACCAATATCCTCGGCTTCCTCGGCTCAGAACGCGACATTAATCTGGTTGTTTATCGAACGGGTAAGCATCCGGATGGCCGCGACATTTTTGATGTCTTCAGCCCAGACGGTCCGTCCTATCAGGACCTTTACTGGACGGATTTTGACGATCCACTCCGCACCGCGCCGAACAATTTTAATGTTCTCGTGGATAACGCCTCGACCCGCGAAATCAGCACGGCCCCCGGTGACTCGGGCAGCCCGCTGATCACCGGTGACTTCTCGCTGGCCGGAACGTCGACCCGCCGCGATGTGTCCCTCGGGGTTCTGTCTCAAGGCACCAACATCTTCGCAGGCTCTAATGCGCCGCCCTATTGGCAGCAAGCCGGTTTTGCCCGCTATGGCTCGCTCTCGGGCTATAATCCCCTGTTCCTGTTCTGGGACTTCCTCGTCGTCAATAACCCTTATAAATACGTCTCGGCCAAGTCGGGCGATCGCGAATGGTCGGACGCTACGACCTGGGTGCAGGATATCGATCCGGTCTATTACACCCTCAATGCTTCGGGTCAGCTGGTTAACAGCCTGCCGACCACCCCGGCGCTGGGTGTGAGCACCGCCGCGCCGAACGTCGGCACGGTACAGGCCCCGCCACTGCCGATGCCGGGTTGTGCGTTCGTTGGCTGCCGCACCAATCCGTTTGCGACCGGTGGTGAGCCAGGGGCCTCGATCGGTGGCGGGTCGCTTGACCTGATCAACCAAGCCATGCCTGATACGCTGAACGCTTCGGGCTTCTCGACGACGACGGCTCCGGCCACTCTATCGCCCGGAAGCCAAAACATGGCCCTTGGCGCGACCCCTAACGGTCCCTGGCCAGTGGCTGTGGGCAACACCCCGCTGAGCGGCCCGGGAT
The DNA here is from genome assembly GCA_036834925.1 of Asticcacaulis sp. Lineage (GTDB taxonomy): Bacteria > Pseudomonadota > Alphaproteobacteria > Caulobacterales > Caulobacteraceae > Asticcacaulis. Next base: position 7,968 of record DAITMY010000065.1, on the reverse strand, counting down.
CGACCAATTTCGTGCCGAATAATACCCCGGGCACCTCGGGCGTGTTCAACTCGTCGCGCTACTTCGAGGTGACGCTCAAGAACGAAGGTCGCCTGAGCCTGACCAATGTCACGGCCACGATTGACCGTCTGAACGTGTCCAACAGCCGCGCTGAGCTGAACATCAAGGCGGGTTCGACTCTGAACACGACCCTGACGTCTTACCTCGATGCCGGGATCCTGAACGTCAATGGCACCCTAGCGGTTGGCCGCGTTGCCGGTGAGTCGCCCGCCAACGCGCGCCTTGACCTGTTGGGCGGCTTCCTGACCGGTAACGGGACGGTCTCGGCCAACGTCCAGAACACCGGGGCGATTGTCAGCGCCGGTACGGCTGGATCTGTCGGGGCTTTGACAGTGAACGGCACCTTCACCAGCGGTGCGGCGGGCGTCCTCGGTGTCGATCTTGGCGGCGCAACAAGCTATGACCGTCTGACGGTGGCTCAAAACGCCAGCATCGCCGGGACCCTCGCGGTCAATAGCACCCCGGGCTTCCGTCCGGTGTTCGGCCAGACTTTCAGCAACGTGATCTCAACGGGCGGCACCCTGTCCGGAACCTTCGGGATCATTGCGGACAACATCCCGGGCGTCCTGCGTCCGGAAGCTGTCTATCGCGCGAACGGTATGGACCTGCGTATGACGGCCGCCAGCTATGCCGGCTTCATCAACAGCAACTCGAAAGCCCAAACGGCTGCAGGGGCGCTATTTGATGGGGCACGCGCCAACTCAGGCCTGAACCCGATCTATGCGGATCTGGACCTGCTGTCGGGTGACGCTCTGCATACGGGCCTTGAAAGCCTGACCCCGTCGGGCGCGTTCAGCGCAGATAATGCCCTGCGTGCGTCGTTGCAGACCCATAACAGCACTTTTGCCAGCCGTCCGTTCGCGGCGGGTAACCGCGTCGGCGGCGGGGCCATGGCGCGTAAAGGGTCAGCAGCAACCCTACTGGCCGATGGTTCGGATCTGATGGGCGGCCTGTCAGATGCCCGCTACATCACCTCGGCAAGCGATGAAGGCAGAGGCGGCGTCAAGCTGAGCGACGATGTCAGCGCTTTTGTCAATGCGGGTTACCTGAAAGGTAAGGGAAAGCTGAATGGCTACACCACCGGTCTGAACCGTCAGGACGTCAAGGGTTGGACCCTCGGCGGCGGCGTTGAGCGTCACTTTGATGCTTGGTCGCTGGGTTTCGGCGGGACGCTGGCGTCTACTGAGGTCGAACAGGGTGCTCTGTCAAAAGTCGAAACCCAAGAGTGGCAAGTCCATGCCTTCGGGGGCGTAACCGGGTCGGGCAAGAACCGTCTCTATCTCGACTGGCGGGTTGGTTTCGGTATGGCCGATGTGGACACGTCGCGCACGGCAACGGTTGGCACCACCAGCTATCGCCTGAACGGTTCGACTGAAGGCAACATCCTGTCTTACGACCTGTCGACCGGTTATGTGATGCCGCTGGGTGATAACGTATTGCTGACGCCTTATCTGTCTTACACGGGCAACCGCGCCAAGATGGATGCCTATACGGAGACCGGTGGGGCGGCTGCCCTTCGGGTTGAAGGCCGGACCTTCGAGTCCCGTCAAGCCCGCTTTGGTCTGCGCAGCAGTGGCGAACTGAAGAACGGTTCGGGTTGGTCGATCCGTCCGAATGTTGGCGTAGCGCTCGTTCGCGAAGCTGAAACCAAGGCCTCAGTCCGCTCATCGTTTGCTGCGGCTCCGACCAGCACGCTGCTGATCAACACCATCGGCTCGGACAGCGAGTGGTACGAAGCTCAAGTCGGCCTGCGGATGGAAAAGGGTCAAAACACCCTCGACCTCGCCATCGAAAAGGACATGGGCCGCAAGGACCTCGACCTGACCGCGATCAGCGCCGCCTGGCGCTATAAGTTCTGAGGATAAACTCAGACCTCAGACCTTAGTCTGACGCTTAAGCCCCTCGGTTCGCCGGGGGGCTTTTTTGTGTCCAAACGTATCAGAATTATGGCGCAGCGTCTCAATCCGCCGGGCACGTCTGGTCGCACCCAGCGCCTCAGTGTAGGCGCGGTTTTCACATCCTGCCTTCCGGTAGGACAAAAACCCTTTTTGTGGATGACCAGGATTATGACCCGTAAATTTCTGAAGTCTGCCTGCCTTAGCGGGACCGCCTGCGCGATTGTTTTGGCCTTGTCTACGCCTGCGGCCCAAGCCGTGGTGGTTCCCGCTGGGAAAAGTCCGGATGCGCCGGAATATCTAGATACGCAAAATACACGGCCTTACTGGGTCGGACTCGGGATCCGCAGTTCCAACGGGCAGGGGGGCAGCTGCACCGGCCTGTTGATTAACCCGCGTACGGTCTTGTTCGCGGCGCACTGCGTCGATGATGAAAGCGCCGACGTTTATAATGCGCCGGGCAGTGTGGCAGCGGTCGGCTATACGACCGATGGCCTGTTTGGGGCGGATAACCTCGCCAAGTGGATCAATGGCACGGCGGGCGCCAATGACCCTCAGATGGTCAATTCCGTGGGCGTGTTCTTCCACCCAGCGGCGCTCGAAAACCAGTCGAACATAGAAATCTATCCGGATCGCGGTTCAAACCCGTCGTTCCTGTCGGCAGATATCGCTCTGGCAGCCTTTGGTCAGGCACACGATCTGGGCCGTGGGGCCAAGAATAGCATTGGCCTGCTGTTCTCGCCGGTTCGCTCCAAGGTCAATGTGATCATGGGCGGCTATGGGGCCGTCGGCACTGGAGATACGGGGCAGGATCAATACTCTGAGATCGACAGCTTCAAGCGTCGCCTTGGGACCAATATCCTCGGCTTCCTCGGATCCGAGCGGGATATCTCGCTGGCCGTCTATCCGACGGATCCGCAGGGCGTCCCGGTTGCCGACTTTGTGAACCCGCCTCTGCCGGGCTATCAGGACCTTTACTGGACTGATTTTGATGATCCCGACGGAGAGTCGCCCTACGACTTCGACGTGTTCAAAGATGCGGCCACGGCGAAGGAAATCAGCACCGCTCAGGGTGATTCCGGCAGCCCGCTGGTGACCGGGGATTACGTTCTCGCTGATGGCGGTCAAAAGCGCGAGGTCTCGCTTGGGGTTCTGTCTCAGGGAACAGGCTTCTATGTCGGTCAGCCCGAATGGCCTTACCTGTTGCCGCTGCAATCGCCGGGCGCTTACGGCACGGCTGCGGGTTATAACCCCTTGTTCCTGTTCTGGGATTACATCGTCGCCAATAACCCCTACAAGTATGTCTCTGCCAAGGCCGGGGACGGCGAATGGACCGACGCCAAGACGTGGGTTCAGGATCTGGATCCGCTCTATTACGTGCTGAATGCAGACGGGAAGCTGGTCAATGGTCTGCCGACCACTCCGGCGCTCGGCGTCAGCGATGCCGCGCCCAACGTGGGTACGGTGTCAACGCCGCCTTATCCGCTGGCCGCATGCGCTTATCTGCAGCAGTGCCCGGGCAATCCCTATGAAGACCCGGAAGAGGAGCCGAGCGACGCGGTGCGGGGTGTGGTCAAGCTTGGGCCGCAAAATCAAGCGATGCCGGGCTATCTGACGGCGGACGCCAAACCGGTGGCTGTCGAGGTGGCACCGAAGACCACAGAGGATGCCCCCAAGGTCATTGGCGAAGGCCCGTGGCCGGTGAAGCCTGGGACTGAGCCGTTGAGCGGTCCGGGATCGACCAATTTCGTGCCGAATAATGTCATCGGCGCTGCGGGCGTCCACAACGCCACTCACTATTTTGAGGTCAGCCTCGTGCGCGCCGGACAGATCAGCCTGTCCAAAGCGACTGTCACCATTGACCGTCTGAATGTCAGCGGCGGCCAGTCAACTCTCAATATCCGCGAGGGGGCGCGTCTGAACACGGTCCTGACGTCCTATCTCGATGCGGGCAACCTCAATGTCGATGGCACGCTGAGCATTGGCCGTGTGGCGGGCGAGTCGCCCAAGGCGGCGCGTCTGGAGATGGCCGGCGGTCGCTTGAGCGGCACAGGCCGGATTGAGGCCGATGTTCTGATCCGCAACGGCGTCTTGTCTCCGGGCAGCGGGACCAATGGTGTGGGTGAACTGAACATCGAAGGTCAACTGGACATCGGCGGAACGGGCGTGCTCGGGATCGATATCCAAAGCGCGACCCAATATGACCGCCTGCGTGTCCGCGATACCGCCAAGCTGGGTGGGACCCTCGCGGTCAATCTCGCGGCGGGCCTGCGCCCTGTCTATGGTCAGACCTTCACCAACATCCTGACCGCCAATGCCCGCGAAGGCAGCTTTGCCCTGATCGCGGATAACATTACGGGAGTTCTCCGGGCCGAAACCGTGCTGAATGCACGCGGTTTCGATCTGGTGATGGGGGCCGAGAGCTATAGCCGCTTTGTCAATGCGTCATCGGCGGTTCAGGTCACCTTTGGGCGGATGCTGGATGCCTCACGGGCTCAGGCTGGGATCAAGTCACTCTACGCCGATCTCGATCTGCTCGAAGGGGCCCCGCTGCAGGCTAGCCTCGAAAGCCTAGCGCCGCACCATGCGCCGAACCTGATGCTGGCCCTGCGCGCGTCTCAACGTCCGGTGCGCGATGTGTTCGCCCAGCGCCCGCTGGACCGTGAGGCCACAGGCACCCGTGTGTTCGCGACCCTCAGCCACTCGGACGGGACGGGCCGCAATGCGGGCTTTGCCACGCAAGCGCTGCGGGCCTCGATCAACGGCCTGACCTTCGGGGCAGGTGTCGAGCGTCGCTTTGGCGACTGGACACTAGGCGGTGGGGCGACGATTGCGGAGCTCGAAAGCAAGGCCGGGCAAACCCGCGCTGACGTCCGCGACATCCAGCTTCATGCCACGGCCCGGTTCGCGGGTCAGGGCGTGAACTATCCCGTCGTGGATGCCCGTCTGGCGACCGGTACGGTGACGGCGGATCTGACCCGCACGGCCCTGACGGCCCCAACGACCTACAGCCTCTCAGCCGTGGCCAAGGGCACCCGCCAGAGCCTCGATCTGACCGGCGGCTATGTCTGGAGTGTCGCCAAGACCGGCCAGGTTATGCCCTATGTGGCCTATAGCCAAATGACCACCGATCTTGACTCCATCACGGAAACCGGCGGCGCTGCGGCCCTCACTCTGGCCGGACAAAAAGTCCGTGAACGCCAGACCCGGTTTGGGGTCAAGGCCGACTATGTACACACCCTAGCGTCGGGTCTGCGTCTGCGTCCGAGTCTTGATCTGGCTTCGGTGCGGGCGTCCGGTCAGGGCGCCCGGGCGCTCGATGCGGCCTTTGCGGCGGCCCCGACGGCTCGCTTCAGCCTGACGCCGGTCGCGGCGGATCGCAGCTGGACCGAGGCGCGTTTGGGTCTGGTGCTTGAAGGCAAAACCCAGAGCCTGAGCGTCAGCTATGACGCGGATTTGGGCCGTAAAGATCTGGACCTGAAGCAGATCCAAGCCCGCTGGTCGCTGGCGTTCTGAGGTTTCATTCCCTCGTAAACGTTGATAATCAGCCAGAAGGCGTCCCTACGGGGGCGCCTTTTGTGCATATGCCGCAGTTTTGCCCCGGTTCTGACGCAGTGTGAGATATATGAGTGTCAAACAAAGCAGTGAAGCGTCATGAGCGTTAAGGGAGCCGGGATCCGGCAGGGGAGCCGGAGACTCGTGGGCTGGCGTGCAGGTGTGTGCCTGTTGGCGCTCTCTGGCCCTTTTGTAGCGGCCCCTGAGGCCATGGCGGGCGGTATCGGCACGCTCTCGCGTGTTGGCTCGCTTAGTCAGGCTGGCGCGGTCCGTGGCACGACCCCCAATCGCCCCTTTGCGCAGGGCACGCGGGCGTCTGACCCCTCACAGGATGTGGCCGATTGGGTGACGTCCGAATCCGAGAGTCCATCCTCTGAAGGCCCGCACCAGCGTGCGCCGCTCTCGGGCGAACGTTATGTCAAGGATGGGGATGTCAGCGTTTTTGCTGTCGGGGGATATGCCGAGGGAAAAGGCCTTACCGAAGGTTATCTGCCGGGAATGAAGGAACAGGATATTGCGTCCTGGGACTGGGGCGGCGGGGTGGAGCGCCAGTTCGGTGCGTGGTCGTTGGGCGCAGCCCTGACGGTGTCTGAAACGGATATTACCTACCAGCAGGACTACGAAGTCGCGATCCGCGAATGGGGCGTTCACCTGTTTGGCGGTGTGGCAGGACCCGGCGAGCGGCGTCCGTTCCTTGATTGGCGGATCGGCTATGGCAAGTCCAAGGTTCGCACCCAACGCATTGACGAGGCCCATCCCGAAGAGGGCCGGTTGCGCGGTCGGACGGAGGCGCGGGGCATTAATGCTGATGTGACGGTGGGCTATGTAACCCATTGGAAGGGGCAGCTGTGGATGACCCCTTATCTCAGCTACAGACAGTCCTACGTGAACTTGCCGCAGTTTACCGAGAAGGGGGCCATTTCAACGGGGGATGTGCCGCGCCAGACGATGGATGGCAAGCAGTGGCGCGCCGGGCTAAAATTGGCGCCGCGCCCCGTCCATGCCTCGGCAGACTGGCGCATTCGGCCGAGCCTGTCTCTGGCGGTCGTCTCAGAACAGTCGGTCAATTCGGCGGTCTATCCTGTCTTTACCGAGACAAGCAAGAACGGCGCTCACGACAGCATACTCAGGGCTGAAGTTCTGGGCGATCGCGACTGGTATGAAGTCGGTATTGGCCTAAGGATTGATGGTCCCCGCACCCACATCTCCGTCAGCTATGATCGCGAACTGGGGCGCAGCGATATGCGTCTGGCCTATTGGAATTTTTCGGTCCGGCACCGTTTCTGAGCCCCTAGCGCCAATTCACACCGCGGATGGTATGGCCCGCGTGGTCGAGGTAGTCGAGCAGGCCTTGCGCGCTGATGAGTTCATGGGCCGGAACCACCATCAAGGTCACGCCGGGCGTGCTCATGGCCTTGGCGGCCTGTTTGCGCCAGTCGCCGTCCATACGCGTGGACAGGTCCCGAAACAGCGCAATATTACCGAAACAGTTCCGCACAGCCGCATCGGTCACCGTCGGATCCTTGCGCGGCAACTGCCCCCGGGCCCAGCGCATCGCCGCTTCACGCGGTTCATCCGGACCCCGTTCGACGACGCTGATGCTATGGCGCAAACAAGCGATCTGCGTCTCTGGAGGAGACTTGCCGAGGGCCTTGACCAGAGGCAGAAGCGGCAGGTCCCCAATCCGCACGATTTTTTTGCGCGATTTACGGGCCGTCTTCTCGACAAACGCTTCCGGGTCCGTCCCCTCATTGAGATCAAAGGATTTGATAAAGCGGCTGGTGAGCATCACGCCGGCGAAACCCGGGCGCAGTTTTTCAAAATCCTTTGGCTTGCCGCGTGCTTTTTCAATGGCCGCTGCAAGGCGCGTCCGATCTTCGGGCGAAAGGGTGTCATTCAGCTGGGTCTTGCCGGGCAAGAAGACCACGCTGCGCTCGATCGTCAGAATGCGTAGCAATTCCGGAAGGCCGCCGCGTGCCCGGTGCGGCAGGATAACGGTTTTAGCTTCCCCCACGAGCCGGGCGACCCGGGCTTCGTCCCATTTGGCCGCGGCCGGGACCGGGGAGATGTCGCTGATCAGGTAAAGCCGCGACGTCTCGTTCTCAACGGTCCAGACCAGTGGACCGGCGCGGTTGCTGACGACATCAACGGTTTGCACCGGGCCGGCGGTCGTTTCAGACGGAGGGGGCTGGGCTAAGCTTTGGGCCAAGCTCTGGCCTATACCGCCCATGGCCAGGACCGACACGACACTGATCATGATCAGGCGTTGAATGGTGCGTTTTGTCCGGAACACGTCAGCCCCCAAGTCGTTACCACGATTAGAAAAGAGCATAGCCCAGATTCAGGCGAGAGTGAGGCTTGTTGTCGTGAGGTGATATTAAAAAAAGAACATCTTGCGAACGGGGAACAAAGCGTGTACACAAATGAGGTCGGGCGGGGCGTTCTGGTCGGGCGCATC
>DAITMY010000064.1:0-9913 GCA_036834925.1 Asticcacaulis sp. | reverse complement strand
GTCATGTCTATTTCCCGATCACGCGTCAGCGCCGACTCCGCCACGGCCCCAAATCCCCTCAGGTCGACCAGATGATCTTGCCCCAAGCGATGAGCCACGTCAGGCATAACATCGCGAATACCGCTCAGAACCGCTTGCCGCGCCTGCATCTCTACGACATGGCGCTGACCGTAATCAAAACCAACCGTTTCCACCCGATCATAGCGGCGCAAGGCCCAAGCCAGGCAGGCGGTGGAGTCTTGGCCGCCCGAGAAAAGCACCAAGGCTGAGCGGTCCGAGGCGGTACGATCCGTGTCAATGGACGCTTGTGTGGGTAAGGTCTCTGTGGTCATGGGGCCCTGAACCGTTAACGCGCTCCCCCGAATGCGGCCTTGATTTAGCCTTGGGCGAGCCCTAAGTGAATTTTTTTCGAGATTTTTCGAATTTTTCTTTGTGATCGCAGAAAACATTCCAAGTAACGCCGTTACGGTTGCGCCTGCAAACTGTGACGCACGGCCCGTTTATGACCGGGTTTACGATTTCTGACACCAGAGAGCCCAAATCAAACCAACACTCTGTATGTATTGAATATTTTAAGTTATTCTTGAGTTTATTCCTATTAATTCCAAAGACCTAATATTCAGCATAAGGAATAAGCTAGTTTTTTCAGATCGCCCAAAATCGCGCTGAACTCACCCAATCTCAGCCCCGAAAACACAAAATTTCTTAGATATTTCAGTCGGTTCAATTAGTCAGAACCCTGACATTAACCATACTTGTTTGAACTTCTTTGGGTGTGGCCGGTCCATAAAGGCAACGCTCAACCTCCCGGCTCAACCGGCAACAGGACCTCAAGCGTGTTTACAGTCGATACCATTACCCAGCGTGTCGAACCCATTTCGCCCCAAACGCCGGGTGGACAGGTTTACGAGCGGTTTCAAAAAGAACCCGACACCTTGGTCATCCCCGTCGTGGAAAACGGGATTGCGGTTGGCATTGTCGAGCGAAACGCTTTCTTCCTGCACATGGCGGCCGAATACGGTCGCGCCCTGTACGCCCGGCGGCCGATCTCTGTGCTGATGAACAACCACCCGGTCACAGTCGAGCGGGCGACGCCGGTGACGGCCTTCTGTGATGAAATGCTCAAACAGAAAGCGGCCGCGCTACTGGGCGGATTTATTGTCACGCGCGAAGGCGGCTATGAAGGGATCGGGACCATCCTGTCGCTCTTGCAGGTGATCAGCGAAACCAATAGCCAACAAGCGACAGACATGACGCGGATCGCCCAGTCGCTGGTGACCGCCCAGGCCGCAGCCCAAGCCTCTTCCCGGGCGAAAACCCAGTTTCTTGCGGTGATGAGCCACGAGATCCGCACCCCCCTGAATGGGGTGCTGGCCGTGGCCGAGCTGTTGCAGCAACAGCCCCTACCCTCCAAAGCGCGCACCTATGTTCAAACCATCCTCGACTCGGGCGAGGTCCTGTTGCGCTTGCTGAACGATACACTCGACATGTCTCGCGCCGATGCGGGTGAGCTCAGGCTCGATCTCGAAGATGGCTCGCTGCAAGAGCTGATGGATGACGTCCAAAATCTTTGGACTGCGCGCGCCTCCCAAGACAGTTCGACCCTGATCGTCAGCTATCACGGCGAGCACGATCTCTATGCGCGCTTCGACAAAATGCGCTTGAAACAAGTCTTCAACAACCTGATCGGTAATGCGCTGAAGTTTGCGCGATCGGGTGTGATTGAGGCCAATCTCACCCCAGTTCGGGATCCGGCCAATCCGTCGCAGATCCGTATAACGGGCTATATTCGCGACAACGGCCCGGGCATTCCGGCAGATAAACTCCAAACGCTGTTTGACCCCTTTGTCTGTGCCCCCAATCACGAGCAAGGGGGCGCGGGTTTGGGGCTCGCGATTTGCCAGCAGATCTTAACTGCCATGGGCGGCACCATCAAAGCCAGCAACAACCCGGGCGGAGGGGCGCACTTTGCCTTTGACTTTGTCCTCGCCAGTGCAGAACGCCCCGTTCAACCCGTATCGATCAAGGCCGTCAGCCCAGAATTAAACCGGGTTCGCCCCCCGCATATTCTGATTGTTGACGACAACGCCACCAACCGCCTTGTGGCCCAAGCCCTTTGCGACTCGTTCGGCTGCACCAGTGTCTGTGCTGAAGATGGCGTAGAAGCCGTTGAGGCGGTGAAAACCGCGCCCTTCGACCTGATCCTAATGGACATCAAGATGCCGCGTATGGACGGGGTTGAAGCAACCCGGGCTATTCGAGCCCTTCCGGGGCCGATTGGGACACTGCCCATCTTGGCCTTGACCGCCAACGCGTCTGTGGAAGATGCCCAGCTCTATCGCGAAGCAGGCATGGACGAGGTTTTGGCGAAACCGATCAAAGCCGAGCGCCTGTTGGAAGCCCTCAATAAGGCCTTAAAGTGCGCACCGGACCGCAGTCTCGCACTCGAGGTTTGCGCAGCTTAAGGCCTTCTTGATTGTGACAAAAAGCCGCATGGCTTATATGCGGTCGGTGTTTTGGGCGCACTCGTCGTAAGTAGAATGCGAATTGAGCGCGAAGAGGTTCCGTCTGTCCGCAATCTTGCACACGTCATGGCTTGTCCAACTGCACCTTCTGGCCGCAGTGCTGGCGCTCGTCATCGGCGCTGCAATCCTGAGCTTACCCGGCAAGGGCGCGAAACTGCACCGTTTGCTGGGCTGGAGCTGGGTGAGTGTCGTGGCGGTGGCGGTGCTCACCTCCGTCTTTATGCGGCGGGAAAGTGGGGGGCTGCCTAGCCTGTTCGGTTTTTCCGTCATCCACATTTTTACGGTTCTCGCCGGACTCGGACTTCCGCTTGGCGTGTGGGCCGCAAGACAGAAAAACGTGCTCTTGCATCGCGCAGTGATGATTGCCGTTTATGCTGGGACGCTGACGATCGCGGCCTTGTTTGCGATGCTGCCTGGGCGGCTTTTGCATGACGTGCTCAGAGGCTTACCGCACAAGCCCGCCATGACAGCCGCAGCCGCACCGCCCAAGTCACAAAACTGAAAAAAACACTGGTCGGCAGATCAGGATCCCCTATTCTGGGATCATGGCCGAGACAGAATTCAGACTCTTGCTCAAGCAGCTGATCGCCGGGGTGCCCTATATGGTCGCGCTCGGGGTTGAACTGGAAGCCCAAGATGAAGCCGGAGTCACCTTAAGACTGCCGTTCCGCGAAGCGCTGATCGGGGATACCGACAAGGGCATTCTTGCGGGCGGGGTCGTCACGGCCTTGCTTGATCATGTGTGCGGCATGGCCGTCTGGAGCGCGCTCAATCGCTTCACCTCGATCGCCACGCTGGATTTGCGGATCGACTATATGCGGGCCGCCCGCCATGGACAGGATCTGTTCGCCCACGCCCATTGTTACCGCACCACAAACTCTGTCGGCTTTGTTCGCGCTGTGGCCTATGATGTGACCCGAGACGATCCGGTGGCAACGGCCCAGTCCGCCTTCATGCTCAATTCGGATGGTAAGCGCAAACCCGGCGCAAACCTTGACGACCCGAACCCGAAAGGCGTGTGACGATGTCCAGCTTTCGTGAGAGCTTTACCCCGGTCCCGTTTCAGACATTTCTGGGCCTGCGCTTTGAATGGGCCGGAGATGAAGTCACCGCTGTCCTGCCCTATGCAGACCACCTGATCGGGAACCCCCTGCTGCCAGCTTTGCACGGGGGCGTCATCGGCGCCCTACTCGAAGCCACTGCCATGGCCCAGCTTGCCCACAGCGAGCCCCGTGCGCGACAACCCAAGCCGATTGATGTGAACGTCCAATATCTGCGCTCAGGTCGCCCCCAGACCACCTTTGCCCGAGCCCAAATCAAACGGGCTGGCCGTCGGATCGCGACGGTTTTTGCCGAAGCTTGGCAGGATCAACGCGCGGCCCCGATCGCCTCGCTTCAGGCCCATTTCCTTCTAGCCGAGTCCGATTTAGTCCTATAGGGGCGGAATCATCGCCGGAAGAAATGCCATCGTGATGGCACAACAACACGTGCGGGACGTAAATTTCGTCAAAAATGAGGCGCAAGTGCACGGCATGGGGCGAGCATAAGCGTCGCAATTGGCCCTAAAAGCTGAATTGTTCCCCCTATCACGAACTTGTTACCTCAATTTCGCTATGACTTTTTTCCAACGTGCACGGCGTTAATTCACCAAGAGTCAGGAGAAAGTCTTCGCGTGCCATACCGGGAGAGAATGCAAAAACAGAGAGTCTTCATTTCAATTGATACAAACACTGATGGATTTGCGACATTTGTCATATTTTTGCAAGTTGAAAAAATACAGCGATTTACCCCCTATGCGTGTTGTTGCGCTGCGCAACGCTCTAGATAACTGCGTTAGACAAACTGCCACGAAGACCCAATAAAAAATCCAAAACCACATATCCAAACTACTGCACGCTGATTTCAAACAAAAACAGTCAAGGAATAAACACCTCTTTACGAGCAATGCAAAGTGTCTTCACTTGCCTTCAACTAGACAAAATGTCGCATTTTTCAAATCAATGAATATGTAGAACATCATTAAGACCAGTAGGTCCAAAACAAATCATGGCAATGACATTGTAGTATCACACATTTATAACGTTAACCGTACACTTGTAACTTGCGAGGAATTCTTGTTACAGAGCCAACAACGGGGGCCGTAATTGCGTATCACGGTTTGCAAAGGTTTTCTGACTTGAATAGGACAAGGCACGATACTGAAGCTCTGGGTTAAGACGAGCCTCTGTGGCGTGCCAATACGGCGTCGTTGACGCCACGCCAATCCAGTCAGATCATCCAATTGTGCAGACTACTCACAACCTAAGCTCTCTCTTGGAACGGAGCAGAAAAATGACACTGCAACATCAAGAAATCTGGGGCGCCCTCGATGCACTAGCGGCGCGTATCGGCACAACACCGTCGGGACTGGCACGCATGGCTGGCCTGGATCCGACAAGCTTTAATCGCTCGAAACGCGTTTCGGGCGATAATCCACCGCGACAGCGATGGCCATCCACCGAAAGCGTCGCAAAGGTCCTGAAGGCCGTCGGCATCGATTTCTCAGAGTTTGCCCTCCTGACGGAAGGACGAAAGTCGTCTCGCGGCATACCGCTGATCAGCCTCAATCAAGCGACCTCTGCGGAATTCTTTGACGATATGGGCCAGCCCGTTGGCAGCGGTTGGGACGAAATCCCCTTCCCCGGTCAAGATCGAGAAGGGGTCTATGCCCTTGAAGTCACGGGCAGCACCCTTGAGCCCGCCTATAAGGATGGCGACCGTTTGCTGGTGGACCCACACGCCGTAGACCTTCGTCGCGGCGACCGGATCGTCCTTCGCACCACTCGTGGCGAACTGATGGCCATGGAGCTCGTCCGTCTCAGCGCCAAGCTGATCGAGTTGAAACCCTTAAACTCAGACGGCACCCCCCGGTCGATGGACCGAGATCAGGTGAGCTGGGTCGCGCGGATTATCTGGTCGAGCCAATAAACAGCCGACCGATACGCAGGATCTGAGACCCGGGCCTCCCCTCCCGGGTCCGAGGATCCCGTTTAGACTAAGACCCTGACGTGGGACTGGCCTGAAGGTGCCCAGATAGTCCTTTGTCGATCAGGTCGATGGTCCGGCCCAAACCAAAGATCGCCGCAAAGGATCCGAACCGTGGGCCTTGGCTTTGTCCCAGCAGGACTTCGTACAGGGCTTGGAACCAGCTGCGCAGGGGATCAAACCCGTGCGCATTGCCCACCGCGAACACTTCGTTCTGAATCAGCTCAGCATCCTGACAGTCTGAGGGCAAGGCGACCAGCCGCGCCCGAAGATCCTCAAGCGCCGCGCGTTCCTTGTCATCCGCTGCCCGGAAAGCCTTGGACGGGCGAACGAAGTCCTCGAAGTAATTGAGCGCAAATCCGGCCAGGTGATCCAGCATAGGTTCGGTTTCCGGCGTCGCTCCCGGGATATAGGCCTTGAGGAAGCCCCAGAGGGTCTCTTTGTCCTCGGCATTGGCCGCTGAGACCAGATTGAGCATCAAGCCAAAGGTGACCGGCGAACTCTTTGACGGCGGTTGCCCCCCATGGATGAACCAGACCGGGTTTTCGATCTGCTTGGCGGGCTCCTGTCGGCTAAACGCCTCAAGCTGCTGAAGATACTCGTCGGTCGCCCGGGGGATGACGTCGAAAAAGAGCTTCTTGGCCGATTTGGGTGACTGGAACATATAATAGGCGAGGCTTTCCGGTGCGCCGTAACGCAACCAGTCTTCCATCGTCAGGCCATTGCCCTTGGACTTAGAGATCTTTTGTCCGGCCTCATCAAGAAACAACTCGTAGTTAAAGCCCTCGGGCGGTGTGCCCCCAAGGATCTTACAGATGCGGGTCGAGACCTTGACAGAGTCAATCAGGTCCTTGCCGGCCATTTCATAATCAACGCCAAGGGCGGCCCAGCGCATGGCCCAGTCGGGTTTCCACTGCATCTTGACGTGGCCGCCTGTGACAGGGACCTCTGTGCGAGTGCCGTCTTCGTCCTCGAACACGATGGTGCCGGCGGCAACATTGCGCTCCAGCGTCGGCACTTGCAGCACGCGCCCGGTCTTGGGGCTGATCGGCAGGAAGCAGGAATAGGTCGCCCGACGATCCGGCCCGAGGGTCGGCAGCATCACCGCCTGAATGTCCTCAAATCGCTCAAGGGCCGTCAAAAGCGCCGCATCAAACCGGCCAGACCGATAACAGTCAGTGGCCGAGTAGAAATCATAGCGGAACCCGAAGCTGTCGAGAAATGCCTGAAGACGGGCATTATTATGCTGACCAAAGCTCGGGTGGGTGCCAAAGGGATCGCGCACCACTGTCAACGGCTTGCCCAGATCCTCTGCCAACGCCTCTTTGTTCGGAACATTGTCCGGAACCTTGCGCAGCCCATCCATATCGTCGGAAAAGCAAACGAGCTGGGTCGGCATGTGCCCGTCCGTCAGCGCCGTAAAGGCCGCCCGGACCATGGAGGTGCGCGCCACTTCGCCAAAGGTGCCGATATGCGGCAGCCCTGATGGGCCATAGCCGGTTTCGAAGATCACCGTCCGGCCCAGCGCCGGGAAGGTCGTGACCGCCTCATCCGTCTTGCCGGACTGGATCAAGGTCGCGGCCAAGTCCCGCTCAGCGTCCGTCTCGAGGCGCGATTTCAACAGGCGCGCCAGCAGATTACGGGCTTGTTCAAACGGCCAAGCACGGCCGTCGCGGGCAAAATGGGACATGGATTCTGACATGACCAAGCGTTTAGGCCCCTCCTCTGCCCGGGTCAACCGGCACCACTCGACCTATCACATCCCCGACATCACGCCGCGAGGCCATAGACGCGCATGCGATAACGGCAGAGCATAACAGCGTTGTGAAAAACACAAAAAGCGCTTCCGTTTACGCGAACGTCAAGTTATGCTCGGCTCATGATGATGACACCTGACCCCCGCACCACCTATTCGATCCGCCAGCTCTGCCGTGAATTCGGCACGACGGCCCGGGCCTTGAGGTTCTATGAGGACAAGGGCCTGTTGTCGCCGGATCGCAACGGCCAGACACGCATCTATTCGCCGCGCGACCGGGCCCGGCTGAAGCTGATCCTGCGCGGCAAGCGTCTCGGTTTTTCACTGGTTGAGATCCACGAGATTCTTGATCTTTACGACCGCAAAGACGGCGGCGCGATCCAGATGGCCGCATCGTTGAAAAAATACCGCGCCCAGATCGAAACGCTGAAACGCCAGCGTGAGGATATTGATGCCGCCATCAGCGCCTTGATCGAGGGCTGCGAGTGGATGGAATCCCACCTAATCAGCGTTAATCCGACGCTCCTGCCCCAAGCTGAGGACTATGATCAGCTTTTACGGTCACGGCTCGACGGTGCGCCCTTGGCTCCGCGCATGACCCGCGCCCGAGCCGGATAATCCCTTCATCGACTGCGCCTGCATTCCCTTTTTCCCCGCGAGGTTCCATGACCTATAAAGCTCCTGTCCGCGACTACCAGTTTCTGTTCGGCGATGTGCTCGACATCAACAGCTACAACAACCTACCCGGCTTTGCCGACGCCAGCCTCGATACGGTCACCCAGATCCTCGAAGAGGCCGGAAAGTTTGCCGAAGAAGTGGTCGCACCGCTGAACCGCGTGGGCGATCAGCACGGCTGTCAGCTCAATGCCGACCACACCGTCACCACCCCGCCGGGCTTCAAGGAAGCCTATGACCAGATGGTCGAGGCCGGCTGGCCACTGCTGGGAGTTGGTGAAGAATTCGGTGGCCAAGGCCTGCCCCATATCGTCAACATGGCTTTCAACGAGATGATGTCGGGAGCCAATTCGGCCTTTAGTATGTATCCGGGCCTGACCCATGGGGCCTATTCCGCCCTCGCCGTGGGCGGCACGCCCGAGCAAAAGGCGCTCTATCTGCCCAAGATGGGATCGGGTGAATGGTCGGGGACCATGAACCTGACCGAGCCCCACTGCGGCACCGACCTCGGCATGCTGCGGACCAAGGCTGTGCCCAATGGCGACGGCAGCTATCGCATCACCGGCCAGAAGATCTGGATCAGCGCTGGCGAGCACGGCTTTACCTCGAACATCATCCATCTGGTGCTGGCCCGTATCGAAGGCGCGCCCGAAGGGACCAAGGGCATCAGCCTGTTCGTCGTGCCGAAATTCATCCCCGATGCCGACGGCAATCCCGGTGAACGCAACAGCCTCAAGTGCGTGGGGCTGGAGCATAAGATGGGGATCCACGGCAATTCGACCTGTGTGATGGCCTATGAGGAGGCCACGGGCTGGCTGGTCGGCAATGCCAACGAAGGCCTGAAGGTGATGTTCGTGATGATGAACAACGCCCGCCTCGGCACCGGTCTGCAAGGGCTTGCCATCGGCGCGGCCGCGCTTCAAGCCGCCCAGGAATTTGCCAAGGACCGCATCCAAGGCCGCTCCCTGACCGGGCCGAAAAACCCGGACGGCCCGGCGGATCCGATCCTGGTGCACCCAGATGTGCGCCGCATGCTGCTGGAAAGCCGCGCCCATATCGAAGGCGGCCGCGCCTTTATTTCGTGGGTCGCGCTGCAAGCCGATCTGGCCGAACACGCCCCGGACGACGCCACCCGCGAAAAGGCTCAGGACTACATGGGCCTGCTCACCCCGATCATCAAAGCCTATCTGACCGACAAGGGCTTTAAGGTCTGTGTGGACGCCATGCAGGTCCACGGCGGTTCGGGCTTTACCGAGCACTACCCCGCGTCGCAGTATCTGCGCGATGCCCGGATCACCATGATCTATGAGGGCACCAATGGGGTCCAGGCGCTGGATCTGGTCGGGCGCAAACTAGCCGCCAAGGGGGGCCGGGCGATCATGAGCTATTTTGCTGATGTGGACGCCCTGGTGGCCGCCAGCGCCGACAAGGCCGCCCTCAAGCCTTATCGCGAGGCCCTTGCCGACACCAAGACCAAGCTGCAAGAGGCCACTATGTGGCTGATGCAGAACGGCATTTCCAACCCGGACAATGCCGGGGCCGCTTCGCTCGACTATCTGCACCTGTTTGGCCTGACCAACATGGCGCACATGTGGCTGCTGATGGCCGAGGCCGCCCAGACGGCGATCGACAGCGGCAACAGCGACCCGTTCTATGCCCAAAAGCTGATGACGGGCCGAGTGTTCCTTGAGCGCATCCTGCCGGACGCGGGCGCACACCTCGCCAAGCTCAAGACCGGGGCCGAAGCCCTGATGCAGGTCCCCGCCGACGCCTTCTGAGGCGACTTGCGCTGAGACATGCCCCCTCTCCTCCCTGTGGCCTAAGCCACGGGGCGGAGCTGAGCGCTGCGATGCGGAGGGGTGTCTTTTTGATGCGGCTGTCGATCCCCTCCGCCCCTTGTCAGGGGCACCTCCCCTTGAAAGGGGAGGAGAAA
>DAITMY010000063.1:0-9920 GCA_036834925.1 Asticcacaulis sp. | reverse complement strand
GGCGGGCCGGACATCGGCAAGGCCTTCGCGGGCCTTGCCTTCGATCACCTCATCGGCGGCCTGGATGATGGCCTTACCGAGAGCCGGGTCGAGCTTGCCCAGCGCCATATTGGTTTCCGCCGCCGCGCGCTTGACGATCCCCAGTGCCCGCACGATCGGCAAGGGCTGCTTTTCCCAACCAATCTTGAAATTGCCGAGCGAACGCTGGGCCTGGGCGCCCCAATAGCGGTCAGACGGCACATCAATCGGGCCAAAGGTATCGGTTTCGGTACGGTTCATGGGGGTTTCCTTTACAGGCTTGGACGGAGGCAGAGGACAAGCCACCGGCGTATCAGGGGTGTCAGAAGGCTCAGGGATCAGATCAGGACCGCTCACAACGGGCCGCGACGGTTTTTTGCCGAACAAGGCGGACAACCAGCCGCGCCGCTGGCCAGATCCGGGTTTATCGCTTGACGCCATCCCACACTCCTGTCGTTTGGCGGCCTTATAGCAAGCCGTCGCGAGGGATACAGGGGCTCGTGCCCGCTTGACGACGGAAATAAAGCGTTTTTAATCACAACTTACCTAGCGGCATCCCTGACCGCAGGATTGGGAGGACAGCATGATGACAAACTTACCGGGCACCCTAACCCTGCCGGGCGTGGGCATTTTCTGGCCCATGGCCACCTTGGCGTTCCTGACCTTTGCGGTGCTGTTTGCCCTGCCTTTGCTGCGTTTCCGCGCAGTATTCATAGAAAAAGTTCGGCCCTCGGCCTTTCGCTATGGCGACAGCGACGCCGTTCCGGATCTGGCCCGCCGGGTCAGCCGCAATTTCAGCAACCTGACCGAACTGCCGGTGTTGTTTTATGCGGTCTGTGTGCTGGCTCTCATGTTTCGCCAAGCCGATGCGACGATGATCACCCTTGCTTGGGCCTATACAGGCTTGCGGATCGCGCACAGCCTGATTCACGTGACGTTTAATCACGTGCTGATCCGGCTGGCGGTGTTTGCCACCTCAGCGGTCGTCTTGATGGTGATGTGGATCCGCCTGATCCTAGCGCTCTCCTAGTCTGTCTGGCTCAGCGTCGTCCGAACAGACCATCGATCAGGCGGGCAAAGAAGCCCTTCTTCGGCTTGGTATAGTAAGACGGCGCATCCAGGATCGGCTTGGGTATGTTCGGCTTGGCGGGTTCAGCTGGCGCTTGCGACGAGGCCGTTGCGACAACCTCGGCCTCTCGCAGCGGCTCGATGATCGGCGCGCTAACTGGCGCTGAGGTCGGCTCCACCGCCATCGACAGGACCGCCTCGGGCTCAGATACGGGCGCAACCTCGGGCTTGGCCGCCTCTACGACCTCAGGCGCCACCTTGGGCTTGCGGGTCCTCGGAGCCGCAGGTTTTTTCGCCGGAGCCTCCGCTGTTGTCGCGGCCTTCGGAGCGCGGCGGGCCGTCGGCTTCTTGACCGCCCCCTCAGCCGACGCTTCGGCCCGGCCAGCGGAGGCAGCCTTGGTGGTCGCCTTTTTCGCCACTGGGGTCTTGGCCGCAGTCGGCTCGCCCGTCGCTGCTTTCGGGGCGCGTGCTTTGGCCGGAGCCTTTGCTGGAGCTTTAGCCGGAGCCTTAGCCGTCGCCGATCGCGCCAGAGTCTTTTTCAGACCCGCATCTGCCGTATCATTGGTTTGCGCCGCAGCTGTATCCGTACCCGTCGTTTTTTTGACCATCTTTGACCCCTGTGTGCGCATTTCGCAGGTGCACCGACCCGCTGAGCACGCTATTCCCTCTCCAAAGGGATACCGATTAAACCATGACCGACAACGCCGTACAAATCATTGCCCGTGGCCCTCGTGATGCCGCCGAAGCCGCCGCCGAACGGGCCGACCTCGATCCGCGTCTGGAAGGCGCAACCTACTCCATCCTCGAAGAGGACGAAGACCGGGGCATCTGGCGCATCGACGCCTTTCCTGTCAGCGACGAAGAGGTGGCGAGCTGGCAAGCAGTTTTGTGCGAATTTGGTGACCTGACGGTTAATATCGATAAATTGGCCGATGCCGATTGGTTGGCCATGGCCTTATCGGGCCTCCCCCCGGTGCGGGCCGGGCGCTTTTTTGTCTATGGCATGCATGACCGAGGCCGCGCGCCCGTCAATGCGATCAATCTGCGCATCGAAGCGGGGGCCGCGTTTGGCACAGGTCACCACGGCACGACCGTCGGCTGCCTTCAGGCGCTCAATGACCTGTTGAAAGCCAAACGCTTTGAACGCGTTCTGGATGTCGGCGCGGGCACCGGGGTCCTGGCCATTGCGGCAGCCCGGACGGGATCGCGCTATACGGTTGGCACCGACATTGATGCGGTCTCGGTACGAATCTCGCGCGACAATGCCAAGGTCAATAAGACCAACACCCGGTTTGTCTGGGCCAACGGACTCAATCACGTCAAGGTCCGCGACAAGGCCCCCTATGACCTCGTGTTCGCCAATATTCTGGCGCGCCCGCTCGTCGGCCTCGCTCAAGAGATCAAGGGCGCGCTCAAGCCCGGGGGCCTGACGATCCTGTCGGGCCTGTTGCGAACCCAGGAACGGATGGTCAAGGCGGCCTATCTGTCGCGCGGCTTCAAGGTCAAACGCCGCATTCACCGCGACGCTTGGTGCACGCTTGTATTGCAACGCCCCTGAGGCCGTTAGCTGACAAGCGAGACCATACCCTCTTTGCCGGTGATCATATGGGCGGCCGCATCCGAATAGATGTGCGTCGCCCCACCGGGATTGACCAGAACATTGCGCATGACCAATGACAAAGGCCCTTGGTTTTTGGCCGAAAACGCGCCGCGGATATTGTAATCCTGATTGGGTTGATAAATCCCGCCGCTGAAACCATCGGTGAAATCAAGTGAGCCATTGACCTCGTTGGTCTGATTGGCGGC
The DNA here is from genome assembly GCA_036834925.1 of Asticcacaulis sp. Classification (GTDB taxonomy): domain Bacteria; phylum Pseudomonadota; class Alphaproteobacteria; order Caulobacterales; family Caulobacteraceae; genus Asticcacaulis. The sequence goes on along the minus strand of DAITMY010000063.1, from coordinate 7,028 downwards.
ACTCGGCCACTGATAGACCGCCACACCGGTATTGGTCGGGGCCTTTATCGAAACGGTCAGATAGGGGTTGCTGCCGACAACTCTGAAGCGGCCCTTGTCATTGAAGTGGATCGTCACGCCGGTGCCAAGGATCTTACTCGTCCCCGCTGTCGCTTGGATCGCATCATCAAAAAAGTAGTGGCCCGGCGACAAGGTCACGGTCGCGCCGCTCAAGACCAAGCCCTTGCAGTAACGCCCGGGAGACAAGGTCTGTGCCTTATTGGTGATCGTGGTTACACTGCTGTCGAGGCAATTGGCCGGTCGTGCCGGTGCCCCCGACAGCTTCAACCCCGGGGCCTTGGCTTTAGCGCCAAACTTAAGCGCGGCATCGGTAAAATTGGCGCCGCCGACAACATCGGCCTTTGTGCGTCCGGTAAAATAGATCGCGCCCTGGAGCGCAAAGGCATCGCTGGCCTTACCGTTGACATGAAGCGCACAGGCCGTATCGAAATTGGTCGAACCCCAATCGTTGCGCCAGGTTTCAAAAAAGATGCACGGGGCCGTCATCGGCTCACGGATGGCGACCGACTGCGCCCTCAGATTGTAAGCCTCAACCCCGCTCATTGAGCCAAACAGGCTCACAAGCCCGGTCTGGGCATCCTTGTCGTAACGCGGAGTAATCCGGATGGCCTCGGTCTTCAAGGCGTTGGGGATAAACTTTCGGGTCTTGGGATCCCACGTGCCGTATTCGATCCCTGAGTCCGGCAAAAGCCCTTTGCCCACATTGCGTTCCATCACCGATTTCGCGGTGGGGCTGGCCTTGGTGCGATCTGGCAACATCTGAGCGGCGCTCAGGGCCGCTGCATCGGCGGCATTCTGAAGCCGCGCCTGCTCCCAAGCCATACGGGTCGCTTCAATCGTCAGCCCCCCACCCAGAAGGACGACCATAACGGCCGCCGCCCCCATAGGGGCCATAGCCCCGGATTGGTCCTGATAAAACGACTTGAGGTTTGATAAAAAATCCATCGTCAAATCTCCAATCAAGCGGACGTGCAGGCGTCCGGGGCCTGATTAGCGTCTACGAGGAACATTGAACGCACGACGACATCATTCTTGAATAAGGGCGTATTCAGCCCCGTCACCATCAATTTATCGGGCTTAGAGGTGACCGTCAGTTCGGCATACTTTTGGCCGTTGATGGTCTTGCACGTACTCTTGACAACCAAGCCGTCGATCTTGGTCGCTTCACGGAAAAATGAAGGCGCTTCGGTCGCTTTCAGACTACCCAGCGACAAAAACCGCGTGGCCACATTCGACGAACTTTGAATGCGGTTCATGTTCATCATCAGCACGCCCAGATCAATCGAGGCGAACATGATGGTCAGGAAAACCGGCAAAATCAGTGAAAATTCAACAGCCGACACACCGCTTTGATCCCGACGGAACCGTCGAAACCCGATCGCAAACTGTTTGATAGGTCTGTTGAACACTGTACGCTCGCCCACAATTGGTACTACTGATGTAATACCAATTACGCCTCACAGCTTAACAAGCCCTTAGGAAAAGTCGTTACTTTGATTTTAACCGCGATTTGAAACAATCTGAAGTCTGATCAAGCACAAAGAATTTGCACTGCCGAGGCAACGCTCGATTAATGACTGCCATTCATGGACGCGAATAGGCCCAACTCGTGAAGAGTCTTGGGATCTCTACCTTTTTCTAACATTTTTGTGCGACGTTGCGCCCATGAGCGAACGTGACACACAGTTCTATAAGGTCCAGGGTCTCTCCTTACCGGTTCGGGGATTGCTGATCAGTATGGTATTGCTGATGACGTTCCCTGTCCTCAGCGCTCTTAGCGATGCCCTGCCCACAGCGGGCCCGACCCACCTGTCGTTATGGGCCGCGATCCTGACGTGCACGCTTTTCGCCGGATGCATGCTCGTCGTCCTCGTCGTCATGCCGATCAGCACAAAGTGGGCGTTCGAGAAGGGCCACATCCTTTGTCGCCGTCGCCAGCTCTGGGGCCGCTCACTTCGGCATTTCCGTCAGCGCGACCTAAAAGCGCTGAAAATCATGTCGAACCCCTGGCCGGATGGCACCGAAACCTACAGCGTTTATCTTAGCCTGAAGCCGGATCGGGCCCCACCGCTGGTTGCCCGCACGCTCGTGTTTGACACCCCGGACCGCGCGACCGCCGAAACGCTAAAAAAACGCTTTGAAAGCCACCTGACGAACGATTGATCTATTCGCGGCGGAGGATTTTTTCGGTCAGTAGTGTGCCCCACCAGCTGGCCTTGAAGTCTTGCTTGATCGCCTCGTGATCATAGGCATCCGAGCGTACCCAATCCTCAAAACTCAGCCCCTTAGGCTCAGCCTCATCGAGATAGCGGTGAAAGACATAGTCCAGCACGCCGGTCTTGCCCGCCTCCATGTGCAAGGTCCGCAGGCCCAACTCCTGCATCGCCACTTGGATCGGCTCACCCTTGTGGAAATGGCGGTAAAGCACGCTCATCAAGCCGGCGCGGTCCGCCCCGGACTTACAGTGAATCAGCGCCGGATAGGTGATCTGTTCGAACAAGGCCTTGGCCCCAAGGATCTGTTCGCGGCTCGGCGCATCGCGCGAGGTGACAATAAAGCTGATCATCGTCAGATCGAGGCGGCGGCACGCGTCATCTTCCAACTCATAAAAGCTAGAGACCGTTCCCCCGCGCAGATTGATAACTGTGCGGATCCCTTGGGCTTTCCACCAGCCCAACTGAAACGGCCAAGGCTGGTTGGTACGTACCAGTTTCTCATCGACCCAATGGGCATTAGGGAAAAACAGGCGCAAATAGGCGTGATCTCCCCACCAGAAGTCCCACAGGGCCTTCAGTCTGCCGGACAGCGTGCTCAGATCGTACTTAGCCAAAACATCACCCATTGCGGTTCACAATCCTCAGATACGGTGCTTGGCCGCTAAAGAAAAGCACGGCTTGACTTCGACGCGGCAAAGTCGGACCCAAGGCCTATGCGTTCCGGATCTGACCTTGCTTCCCGGCCCCAGGGCCCCCGTCGTGCCTTGCCGCTCATCCAGCGGATCTGGCGCGACTATCTGATGGCGCACAAGACGGCTCTCGCTGGAGCGGTTTTGGGGGCCTTGATTGTCGGCGTGACCACCGCCGGCCTGGGCTGGCTGCTCAAGCCCGGGGTCGAGCTTCTGTTCGGGGAAAGCCAGGCCGCCTCTGCCAGTCCGGTCCCCGCGTTTGTGGCCGCCCAGCCCTTGATTATGGTGCCGCTGGCGCTGATTGTCGTCACTTTAATGCGACTGTGCGGCCAGTTGCTCCAGGTCACCCTGATCAATCGGGTCGGTCACACCCTCGTGGGCCAGATCCAGACCCAGCTGTTTTCGCGCATGTTGCATGCCGATTTGGCCACCCTGCGCCAGCATCACTCCGGCCATTATCTGTCGAGCGTTCTGTTCGATGCTGGGCTGATGCGCGAAGCGGCGACCACCGGCATGGTCAACTATACCCAGCACACCGTAATCGTCTTGGGCACGCTGGTGGCCATGGCCAGTATCGATCCCTGGCTGACTCTCGGGGTGCTTGTCTCTGGCCCGGTGATCTCAGCGGTACTGAGTGGCTACATTAAGCGCACCAAAAAGGCCGCTCAAGGGGCGATGGAAGCCACGGCGACTCTGTCGACCGCGATCATGGAAAGCCTGGACGGGATCAAGATCGTCAAGATCGCCGGGCAAGAACCCCGGGAACTGGATCGCGTCGCCCGCGTGATCGATGGCCGCCAGCGCCATATCATCAAGGGTGCCAATGCCCGGGCCACCGCCGCGCCCGTGACCGAGGCCCTGACCAGTATCGTCACCGCGCTCGTGATCGCCTATGCCGGATGGCGCGCAGCGGACGGCTCAATGACCCTCGGCGGCTTTATGGGCTTTATCGTGCTGCTGGGCGCGGCAGGACAGTCCTTGCGCCAACTGGCCAACCTGCAAACGATCATGAACGAGGGACTGACGGCGGCGGTCCGCTTGTTTGACGCCTTGGATATCACGCCCGAAATCACTGATCCCCCTGCCCCTGCGCCGATCCCCGACCGTCCGGGTGAGATCCGCCTCGAAGGGATCCGGTTTGGCTATAAGGACGAAGATCCGATCCTGAAGGACCTCAGCCTATCGGTCGAACCCGGCCAGACCTTGGCTCTGGTCGGCCCCTCAGGCAGCGGCAAATCGACGGTGCTCAATCTGATTGCGCGCTTTTATGATGTGCAAGGTGGACAGATCACTTTGGGCGGGACGGATATCCGCGCCCTACGCTTGCCGGATCTGCGCCGACAAATCGCTTTGGTGACGCAAGAGCCGTTCCTGTTTGACGACACGATCCGCGCCAATATCGCCTATGGCCAGCCCGAAGCGACGGAAGCCGCCATTGAAGCTGCCGCCCGCGATGCCGCCGCCCATGACTTTATCCTGAGCCTACCTCAGGGCTATGACACCCCGGTCGGTGAGGCCGGCGCGCGCCTGTCGGGCGGACAGCGACAACGGATCGCCATTGCCCGGGCCTTCCTCAAGAATGCGCCAATCCTATTGCTGGACGAAGCCACCAGCGCGCTCGACACGGAAAGCGAAGCCCAGGTCCAGAGTGCCTTGGAACGACTGATGAAGGGCCGGACAACCGTTCTCGTCGCCCACCGCCTCTCGACCGTGCGCAAGGCCGATCAGATTGCTGTCTTGTCGGGTGGATCCGTCGTCGAATTGGGACGGCATCTTGATCTTTTAGCCCAAGGTGGGGTCTATAGCCGCCTGAACGCGGGACAGGAGGCTGGCGTCTAAGTATGGCGAAACCCAAATCCCCCCCCATGGTGCCATCCGACATCACGATCGCGCGCCGGACATGGGTCAGCGAGACAGCGTCTACCCTGATCGCGGCCTATCTTTGGGTCTGTTACCGGACCATCCGCTGGACCCATGAGAACCGCGAGGCGGTAGAAACGCTGTGGGCATCGGATCAATCGTGCATTTTGCTGGTCTGGCATTCTCGGATGGTCATCGCCCCCGTCTGCTGGCCGAAACATGCGCAGTCGCTCAAGTCCATGATTTCCATGTCAAAAGAAGGCGATATCAGCGCCGGAATTCAATGGCGTTTCGGCTTTGGGGATATTCGGGGGTCTTCTGCTAAAAAAAGCGACCCGGCCAAGGATAAGGGCGGCGCGCGGGCGCTTCGGGATGCCCTACGCTGGCTAAAGCTCGGCCGAACCGCCATTTCGATTACCCCGGACGGGCCGCGCGGACCGGTCGGCACCTTTGTCGGCAGCCCGCCCTTGATCGCCCGCATGTCCGGGGCCGCCTCTGTGTTTGTGGGGCTGGCCGTGGCCCCGCACAAAAACCTGCGCTCTTGGGACAAAACGATTGTGCCCTTGCCGTTCGGACGCGGCACGATCGTTTGGCACGTCGAACCGCCGCTGGATAAGGACATTTCGTCTGAAGCCTTGGAGGCCCTGCGCGGCACTTGGATAGACCGACTCAATCAGGTCACCGAGCGTGCGGAAGCCCTGTTGACCGAACTCACGGGCGCGTCGACGCAAACGCGATCTGCGGCCTGATCATGGGGACAGTACGGTCACCAGAACGCGCCCCGACCTTTGCCTTATCGGCCTATCGGCTTTTGACAGGCCTGGCTCACGGTGGCCTAGGCCTGCTGCTGAACAAGCGCATGCGTGAGGGCAAGGAAGACCCTGCCCGGTTGTCCGAGCGGCTGGGCCTTGCCTCTGCGGAAACGCCAAACCGTCCTCGGGGGCCGCTGATCTGGATTCATGGGCCAGTGTGGGCGAAAGCCTGTCGCATCTGCCCCTGATCGCCCGGATCCGGGCGGAGCGACCGGATATTTCGGTGTTGGTGACCACCACCACCCGCACCGCCGCCAGCCTGATGGCCCGTCGCTTGCCCGAAGGGGCCTTTCACCAATACGTACCAGTTGATACGCCCCAGGCCGCTCGGCGCTTTTTGGACCGCTGGCAGCCGGATCTGGCGATCTTTGTCGAAAGCGAACTGTGGCCGAACCTGCTGATGGGCCTGCGCCAGCGGCGCGTGCCCGTGGCGTTGTTAAGCGCACGGATGACGGAAAAAAGTTATCGCGGCTGGATGAAATGGCCCGCGTCGGCCCGTTCGGTCTTGCGCGCCTTTAGCATTATCCTGCCCCAAGATACCCATACCGCTAGCCGTATCGGCATGCTCGGCGGCACAGTCGGGCCGCTGGCGAATCTCAAGGGTGTGGGCTTGCCGCTTCCGGCGGATAACCGGACCCTGATGGCGCTGCATGATGCGCTAGGTTCCGCACCCCGGCTTTTAGCCGCCAGCACCCACCCCGAAGAAGAAGTGCTGATCGCCAGCGTCTGGGACACTCTGCCTGAGCCCAAGCCGCGCCTGATCTTGGCCCCGCGACACCCCGAGCGCGGCGATGCCATTGCCGCCGATTTACGCGCGGCTGGAATCCGCATAGCGCAACGCAGCCGTGATGAGGCGATCACGCCGGAGACGGAAGTCTACCTGGCCGACACCCTCGGGGAATTGGGCCTGTTCTTTCGACTGGCCGATACCATCGTCCTCGGCGGCAGCTTTACTCAAGGCGTTGGGGGGCATAACCCACTGGAGCCCGCGCGCCTCGGCAAGGCCGTCATCACGGGACCGGATCTCTATAACTGGGATGCGGTTATACCGGCCCTTGAAGCCCGGCGGGCCATTGCCATCACGACGCCGTCTGACCTCGGCAAGGCCCTGCGGCTCGCCCAACGCGACCGGGTGGCCTATGTCGAAGCGGGGCAGCGCGCGCGCGACGTGGCCGCCGAGCTCGACAAGGCACTTGAAGTGATCTGGGCCTATCTGGCCCCGTTGCTGCCCATCCGGGGGGGCTATCAGTGAGCGGCGCGTCGGTGCGGACCCCACGCTGGTGGTACCACCGCCAGCATCTGGGCGCGCCGGGGGGCTGGCGATGGATGCGGCGTTTGCTCTATCCGCTGTCACAGATCTGGGCGCATCAGACAGCGTCCCGTATTGCCAA
>DAITMY010000062.1:0-9997 GCA_036834925.1 Asticcacaulis sp. | reverse complement strand
ACCGTCCTCAAACGACAAACCCCTTGGACACCGCAAATCACATAGTTGCTCCCCACGGCTTCGCCATAGGGAGGAGAAGGTTGCGTCATCCTCGGACTTGATCCGAGGGGCAATCTCTTCAACGCAAAAGAGAACCTCGGGTCAGGGCCCGAGGATGACGGGGTGTGAGGCGGTCTTTCTTCTCCTCCCTGCCATGCAATGGTGGGGAGGGGGACCGCGAAGCGGTGGAGGGGGTTCTTTGGCGACAAACTGACACGCCGGTGAAAAGACGAACCCTCAGAGCTACCCCCCTCCGGCCTTTCAGGCCACCGCCCCATGGCTTCGCCATAGGGAGGAGAAGAATCTTCACCCTCGTAAAAGCCCGAGGACCTACCCCAGATGCGCGCGGATCACGGCGGCGGTAGCAGCGAGCTCTTCGGCGCTGGCCATTTTGTTGTCACCATGGCCCTTGAGCGCTTCGGCGTCCCAGCGCGGCAGGATGTGGAAATGGATGTGGAACACGGTCTGGCCCCCGGCGGCCCCGTTGAACTGCATCAGGCTGACGCCCTCGGGCATCAGGGCCGCTCGCACAGCGGTGGCGATGCGCTGGGTGTGAGTGATCAGATTGGCCAGATCATCCGCAGGCAGATCAAACAAGGTGCGGGCCGGGGTTTTGGGGATTACGAGGGTGTGGCCCCGGCTCTGGGGGAAGGCGTCCATGAAGCTCAGGATCCGATCGTCCTCATAGACCTTATGGGCCGGGATCTCGCCGCGCAGGATGCGGGCAAACACATTGCTGTCGTCATAGGGTCCGGTCAGGCTCATCGGTTTCTCGCGGGCTAAAGGGGCGTTTCGGCTACAGGCGGCACTTTAAACGGAGAATATTCGGATTCCAGCCAGTTGTTATCCGCCCGCACCGCCTGGCGCTCCTGATCGAGGTAGCGGGCCACCGGCGCGCGCAGGGCCGGATCGGCGATGTAATGGGCCGAATAGACATCTCGGGGCAGGTATCCGCGCGCAAGCTTATGCTCGCCTTGGGCTCCGGCCTCGACCCGCTCTAGGCCGTGTTTAATGGCATAGTCGATGGCCTGATAGTAGCAGAGCTCGAAATGCAGAAAGGGGATCGTCTCAATCGCGCCCCACTGACGCCCATAAAGCGTATCCGAGGATTTGAAATTGATCGCCCCGGCCACCCAGTCGCCGTCGCGCTGGGCCAGCATCATCACGATCTGGTCGGCCAGGGTGCGGCTGATCTGGTCGAAAAAGGCGCGGTTGAGATAGGGCTGGCCCCATTTGCGCGCCCCGGTATCTAGGTAGAAGTGGTAAAAGGCGTCCCATTCAGCGGCGCTCAGGTCCGCGCCTTCGCGGACGACGATCTCGACCGCGGACTGAGCCTCGCGCCGTTCGCGCCGGATGGTCTTGCGCCGTCCTGAGGATAGGGCCGCCAGAAAGGCCTCAAAGTCGGTATAGCCCGCGTTCTGCCACCAGAATTGCCGATCCTGACGCAGCAAAAAGCCGTGCTCACCCAGCCATTGCCAGTCTTCGTGCGTGGGAAAGGTCAGATGCAGCGACGAGGCGCGGGTGCGGGGCAGGAGGCCGAGGGCCGCCTCTAGAAGTGCCTTGCGCGCCACAGGATCGCGCGCCATCAAGCGCGGCCCTGTCACCGGCGTAAAGGGAACGCTCGCCTGCAGCTTGGGATAATAACGCCCGCCTGCCCGCTCATAGGCCTCGGCCCAGGCATGGTCGAACACATATTCACCGTAGGAATGGGACTTCAGATAGAGCGGCAGGGCCGCGCAGAGCTGGCCCAGAGCGTCATAGACCCCGATATGCGCTGGGGCCCACCCAGTGCGGGCCGTGGCACAGCCCGTGTCTTCGAGGGCTACCAAATAGGCATGGCGCGTAAAGGGATGATCAATTCCGGCCAGGGCATCCCAGTCTGCGGCGGGGATCTCATGCAGACTGGGGTGAACCTTGACGCTATAGCTCCCGGCCGGGTCGATCACGCCGGTTAAACCGCGCGGCGTTCGGCGACTTCGATCACGGCGTCGATTTCAACCGCCACGCCGAGCGGCAGCTTGTAGACCCCGACCGCCGAGCGGGCATGGCGTCCAGCATCGCCGAACACATCCACCATTAGGTCTGAACAGCCGTTGATGACCTTGGGGATATCAATAAAGTCCGGGCCGCACTGGACGAACCCGCCCAAACGCACCACGCGCTTGAGATTGTCGAGATCGCCGTCCAGGGCCGCTTTCATCTGGGCCAGCAGGTTGAGGCCACACAGGCGCGCCGCCAACACGGCGGTGTCGAGATCGACATCGACCCCAACCGTCCCTTTGAAGCTGGCGTCAGCATTGTGTGAAATCTGTCCGGAGATGTGGATCAGATTGCCCGTGCGGACAAACGGTACGTAATTGGCTACCGGGGCATTGGCAGCGGGCAGGACAAGGCCGAGCTGCGTAAGGCGGGCTTCGATCAGGGACATGTGGGATCCTCCATTGGCCGATACGCCGCTCGGCGACGCTCGGATTGTGCGCCTGTGATGCCGAAATTCGTGTGTGAACTCAATCGCCTTGTTTGGGCGGGTTTTGCCGAAAGCTGCGCCCGGTCAGGATAGCACCGGATCCAAACCGGGCCCGGAGCTTGTCGAGGGCCTGTTCGGCCTTGAGCGCGCGGGTTTCATCGGCGGCAAACAGGTCGGTGGCCCCCTCAAGACCGTCATGCAGGTCGGCCACGCCGATCCCGATCAGCCGATAGGCTTGGCCCGGCGTCTGGATGAGTTCCCGTGCCAGCAGGGTGCGGGCGTCCTGAAACAGGGTCCGGGCTGTTTGGGTCGGAAAGGCGAGGGTGCGACGCCGGGTCAGAAGCTGGAAATCTGCCCGCCGCAATTTCAGGACCAGCACCCGGGCGCTGAACCCCTTTTGGCGCATCTCAGCCGCCAGTTTTTCGCACAGGGGCCAAAGGGCGTCTTCCAGGGCGGCTTGATCCCAAAGGTCGCGGGCAAAGGTGGTCTCGTGGCTCATGCCCTTGCGCTCGCGCTCGGGGCGGACCGGGCGCGGATCCTCGGCTTGGCTAAGCTGATAGAGCCGATAGCCATAGTCACCAAAGGACTTGATCAGCTCGCGCGGATTGGCCGCGGCCAGATCGCCGATGGTGGCAAAGCCATATCGGGCCAGAGCCTTGACCGAGGCCTTGCCGACCCCGGGCAACAGACCCACAGGCTTGTCGGCCAGAAACGTCTTGGCTTCGGCGCGGCCAATGACGAAAAAGCCATGGGGCTTGTCCATATCCGAGGCCATTTTGGCGAGGAATTTATTCGGCGCGAGGCCGATGGATACCGTCAGACCGGTGTGCTCTAGGATCTGTTTTTGGAAGCGGGCGAGTTGGAAAGCGGCGGATCCGCCATTGAGCCGCTCGGTCCCCGAGAGGTCCACCCAGGCCTCGTCAATGGACACAGCCTGAATGAGGGGCGTCAGTTCGGCCAGAGCGCCAAGGATCTTTCGGCTATCGAGGCTGTATTTGCGACTGGGGCGAATCACGACCGCATGAGGACACAGCCGCAGGGCTTGGCCCATCGGCATGGCCGAGCGCACCCCATACTGCCGGGCGATATAACAGGCGGTGGAGACCACACCACGCTGACCGCCACCCACGATCACAGGCTTATCCCGCAAGGAGGGATCGTCGCGTTTCTCCACCGAGGCAAAAAAGGCGTCGCAGTCCATGTGCGCGAGGGTCAGGGTATGCAGCTCGTCATGGCGCACCAACCGAAGCCCGCCACAGGCCGGGCAGCGCGGCCGCGAATAGCGGTTTGTTTGGCCCGCCCACAGGCAGTCCCGGCATAGGCTGTCGAGGGCGGGTTCGGGCGTTGGCATGGCCTGCCAGCCTTTCGCATCAGCATGACGAAAACAGTCCCATTTCGCTTCGGGCTTCACCCGTGCTTAAGAGACTGTGTGATAACCCTATTTCATCCTCGATCCGGGCGTAGGCGGCAAGGGCTGCGTCAGGTCGTCAAAGACTGGTTCAGAAGATGATGTCCAAGAAAGTCCTCATTGTTGAGGATAATGAGCTGAACATGAAGCTGTTTCACGACCTGCTGGATGCCCAGGGGTATGAGACACTGCAAACCCGTGAGGGGCTATCAGCCTTAGCCTTGGCCAGACAGCACCGGCCAGATCTGATTCTGATGGACATTCAATTGCCGGAAATCTCAGGCTTAGAAGTCACCAAATGGCTGAAAGAGGATGACGAGCTGGCTCATATTCCTGTAGTAGCCGTGACGGCCTTCGCCATGAAGGGGGATGAAGAGCGGATCCGGGAAGGCGGCTGTGAGGCCTACATCTCGAAGCCGATCTCGGTGATCCACTTCCTGGAGACGGTTCGTCGCTATCTTGGCTAGAAGGCCGCAGGCGCATGACCGCAAAAATTCTTGTTGTTGATGACATCGCTGCCAATGTCCGACTGCTTGAAGCCAAGCTGAGTGCGGAATATTACGAGGTGCTGACCGCCGCCAATGGCTTTCAAGCGCTCGAAGCGGCTGTGGAACACAGCCCGGATGTTATCCTGCTTGATGTCATGATGCCTGAGATGGACGGCTTTGAGGTGTGCCGTCGTCTGAAAGCCGATGAGCGTACGAGCCATATCCCCGTGGTCCTGCTAACGGCGCTGGATGGTCGCAACGACCGTTTAAGCGGTCTTGAGGCCGGGGCCGATGAATTTCTGACCAAGCCGGTCGATGATGTTATCCTGCTGACTCGGGTGCGCCTGCTGACCCGCCTCAAGGTGGTGATCGACGAGCTTCGGGATCGGGAGGCCAAGGGCCGCAAGGCGGGTCTGGCCGATCTGCTGACCCCGCGTCAGCTCGATACCGGGGCGCGGGTGCTCATTTGTGACGACAACATCCGCCAAGCCGAGCGACTGGCCCGCGAGTTGTCGGTGGTGCACCGGACCCGCATCGAGACCCAGGCGGAACAAGCGGTTTTGACCAGTCGGGCGCGAGTCGATCTGGTGATCGTCAATACCTTGGCCCAGTCGTTTGACGGGTTGCGGCTCGCGGCCCAGATCCGCTCCAGCGAGGTCACGCGGCATGTACCGATCTTGGCCATCATCGATATGGATGATCGCGCGCGGATGATTAAGGCGCTGGATCTGGGCGTTAACGACGTCCTCACGCGCCCGATTGACCCTCAGGAGCTGGTGGCGCGTAGCCGCACCCAGATCCGCCGTAAGCGTTACACGGATTACCTCCGCAAGAGTCTTGATCACAGCGTCGAGCTGGCCGTAACCGATTCCCTGACAGGCCTGCATAACCGGCGCTACATGACGGCCCAGCTTTCGGCGCTGGTCCAGCGCGCGGCGGCGGGCGGCTCTCCGGTGTCGACACTGTTGCTAGACATCGATTTCTTCAAAAAAATCAATGACACCTATGGCCATGATGCCGGCGATGAGGTGCTGGTCGAATTTGCCCGTCGTCTGGCCCAGAATGTTCGCGCCATTGACGTGCCCTGCCGTATGGGCGGCGAGGAATTCGTCGTTGTCATGCCGGATACGGACATTCAGGACGCCTTTCGCATTGCTGAACGTGTCCGCTTCCAGATCGCTGGATCGCCCTTCTTGGTGGGCCCAGAGCGGACCCCGCTCAATGTCACGGTCTCGGTGGGGGTTTCCACATCGTTCGGGATGGCGGAAACGCCAGAAACCCTGCTCAAGCGCGCCGATGAGGCCGTCTATGAAGCCAAGCAGTCCGGCCGCAACCGCGTGATCATGCACGCAGCCTAGAGATGGGGAGGAGGCAAATGCCGACCGTCCTTCGTCTTGGATCTGTGCGGATTGCCATCTTCACCAATGACCACCCCCCAGCCCACGTCCATGTGATTGACGGGAATAGGGCAGAAGCGCGTTTTCTGTTAAACTGTCCTTATGGGCCGGTTGAAATCTGGGACCATGAGGGGTTCAGGCTTGCTGAGTTAAACGCCATCGGGGCTATGATTCACCAAGACTTGGACAGGATTTGCCACATCTGGAGTTCAATACATGGCGGATTACATCCCTATGACCCAAGAGGCGTTTGAACGCTCAGCCCGTAAACCAAAATCGGGGACGCGTGCCGAGCGGGCTTGGTATGATGGGTCGGCCGCAATACACGTGCAGCTCAATAATGGCGTCGTGATTGGGGTGCCCGTTGCCGTTATTCCCGAATTAGCGGCCGCATCACCCAGTGATCTCAAGGCGGTTGTTGTGGAAGCCGTTGGTTTATCGCTCTATTTTCCGAGCTTGGATCTGGATTTGGCTCTAACGCAACTCCTCAGTGATTTGATTGGCCTGGAGTCTGGGCCACAGCGTGCGGCCTGATTAATTTGCTTCTTCGAATCAAAGGGCTCCACGCAAAGCAAAACGCCCGACCAAATGGCCGGGCGTTTTAAAGCATAACAAAGATTGCGATCTTACTTGATCTTGCCTTCTTTGAATTCGACGTGCTTGCGCACAACCGGATCGTACTTCTTCAGCACCATCTTCTCGGTCTTGGTACGCGCGTTCTTCTTGGTGACATAGAAGAAGCCCGTGTCCGCGGTCGAGTTCAGGCGGATTTTAATGGACGCTGGCTTAGCCATCGCAAAACACTCCTCGGACGGCCGCGGCCGTTGAAATTCAGAGCCGCGAAACATACGTAAGAATTACCGGAAGTCAACGCCCGTATCGGGGCTGTTCGGATAAAATTGGCACAATCCGTCGCTGGCCGCGCTGAACCCGCACTTCTGGGGCCGGGCGTGAGGGGTCTTTCAGCCTCTGACCCAGTTCGAGGATCATAAAGCGCGTAATGGCCGGCAGATCGAGCATGAGCGCTGATTCGAACGGCATCCAGTCCACGGCTTCAAGCTCGTCGGTGGGCGGGACAGCGGGTTCTGTCAGGGTCAGCTTTGGATCGGATGGCGCGTAGAAAAACACTGTATCAAAGCGCAAGGCCTGCCACGGCGGGGTGATCGCCCGACCCAGCACCCGCATGGGGGACAGATCTATCGGCAGACGATAGCCCGTTTCCTCCAAAGTCTCGCGCAGGGCCGCCAGGGCCAGGGCCCGCTGGGTCAGGGGCGGGGCGATGGGCGCCAGGACACGCAAGGCGTCTGGATCAAGATCGGCAGCGGTCCCCACCAGATCGCGTGCGGCCCGACTGTCGACGGGATCCACTCGACCGCCGGGGAATACCCATTTACCGGGCATGAAGCGGTGACGGGCATGGCGGCGGCCCATCAACAGGTGCGGCTCTGACCGGCTTTGATCGATCAGAATCAAGGTCGCCGCCCGCCGGGGCCGCACCGCCCGTGCACTCGATCTTTGGACAGGCGGATGGATCGCGGGATCGCTCAGGGGATCAAACGCGCGCGCCGGATCACCGTAGTCCGGGATCATCGTGGCCCGCGTCCGGGCCGTTTGTTGCTGGCCTTGCCGGATTTACCACCCGATAGGGCCTTGGCCTTGGCTTTGGGCGACTTGCCCCGGCTGATGTTGCTGGGCTTGCCGCTGCGGGTGCGCAGGCCCAGGCGCGGGCGCGGCTGGCGCGGATCGGCTTCGGCGGGCTCAGACAGCATTTCAAACACTAGCCCCCCGGTGACGGGCGAGGCCTCGATCAGCCGCACCTCGACCGAGGTGCCCAAGACCCAGCGCCGTCCGCTGCGTTCCCCGACCAGCGCATGGGTGCGGTCGTCATGGACGAAATACTCATCCCCGAGGGTCGAGACGGGCACGATCCCGTCTGCGCCGGTCTCACGCAGCTTTACGAACAGCCCAAAGCGGGTCACGCCGGTGATCCGCCCCTCAAACGTCGCGCCCAGACGGTCTTCGAGATAGGCGGCGATATAGCGTTCGGTGGCGTCGCGCTCTGCGGCCATCGAGCGGCGCTCGGTGCCGGTGATGTGCTCGGCGATGCTGGCGAGGCTGGCCATCTCTTCGTTGGTGAGGCCGTCGTTGGCTCCATCTCCCGCGAGCCCCAGCGCCCGGATCAGCGCCCGGTGCACGATCAGGTCAGCATAGCGGCGGATCGGTGAGGTAAAGTGCGCGTAGCGATCCAGATTAAGCCCGAAGTGACCACAGTTTTCCGGCGTATAATGCGCCTGCATCTGGGTGCGCAGCACGACTTCGTTGATGATCTCGGCGTGGGGACCGCCCCGGCTTTCGTCGAGCAAGCGGTTGAAACGCTGGGTGCGCGGGGCCTCGCCCTTGTTCCATGGCAGGCTGAGGGTCGAGAGGAAGTCCGCCAAGGCAAACAGCTTTTCCTGGCTGGGCGCTTCGTGCACGCGAAAGATCAGGGGGCTGCGCTTTTGCTCAAGCGTCTCAGCGGCGCTGACATTGGCCTGGATCATCATTTCTTCGATCAGCTTGTGCGCCTCTAGGGACGCGCGCGGCGTGATGCTGACGATCTTGCCGTCGTCGTCGAGGACGATCTTGCGTTCCGCGCTTTCGATGCTGAGTGGCGCACGGCTCTCGCGGCCTCTGAGCAGGCAGGCGTGGGCGGCCCACAGGGGGCGCAGGATCGGCTCCAGCAGCGGACCGGCCTTGTCGTCCGGCTGGCCATCGATTGCCGCCTGAGCCTGCTCATAGGACAGCTTGGCGGCGGAGCGCATCAGGCCCCGGACAAATTTATGGCTCTTCTTCTGACCATTGGCCGTAAAGACCATCCGCACGGCGAGGCAGGCGCGCGGCTCCCCTTCCATCAGGCTGCAAAGCCCGCTGGACAGGGTGTGGGGCAGCATCGGCTCGACCCGGTCGGGGAAATAGGTCGAGTTGCCCTTGTCCCGGGCTTCGCGGTCGAGCGCCGATCCCGGGCGCACATAGGCGGCCACGTCGGCGATGGCGACCCACACGACCCAGCCGCCCGGATTGGCCGGATCTTCGTCCGGGTGGGCATAGACGGCATCGTCATGGTCGCGGGCATCCACCGGATCGATGGTGATCAAGGGCAGGTCGCGCAGATCTTCGCGCCCTTTCAGAGTCGGCAATTGCGCACTCAAGGCCTCGTCCTCGACCGCGCCGGAAAAGCCGGTGGGCAGGCCGTGGGCATGGACGGCAATCAACGAGGCGGCCCGCGGCTCATCTTCGCGCCCGACCACTTCGAGCAGACGCCCGTGTTTGGGGCCATAGTGGCGCTGGCTGTGGGCCGGGGCGAGGGCCACCACCACCAGATCCCCGTCGCGCAAGGTCTCGCCTTGATCCAGACTGAGCTGGACCACTTCTTTGGACTTGCGGTCCACCGGCTCGATGCGGATGTCGCGGCGACCCTTGCGCACCACGCCAAGGATTTTGTGGGCGCTGGCCCCAAGGCGCTTGATCAGCCGGGCATCCCAGCCATTGGCGGTCTGTTCGAAGCGCACCAAAACGCGCTCGCCGAGGCCGGGCGCCCCCGCCGAGGGCGCAGACGGATCGGGGCAGAGCCGCGCCGCGGGCAGGTCTTCACCGCCCTTGGTCAAGCGCACCCAGACATCGCCGTCCGGATCGCGCTCGGTGACATCGGCAACGCCCACCTCGGGGAATTGGCCAAACTCGGCAAAGCCCTTGCGGCCGCGACGGCTCAGCCGGCCTTCGGTTTCCAGTCCGCGCAGCATCTCGCGCAGGGCCCTGCGTTCGGCCCCTTTAAGGCCAAAGGCGCGGGCGATATCAGCCTTGTCCTGTTCCCCGGCGGTGCGCAGAAAGGCGATCAGGGTGTCTTTGTCCGGAAGTCCCGGCGTCGGACGAGACGAGCCAGCAGCGGACGGTGAGGCGCTGTCACGACGGGCGCGCGACGGCTTGCGGGGAAGTTTGACCATGCCGCTTCATAGCCCCGATCCGCGTCTGGCGCGAGGGGGTGGGCTCAGAGTTTATCCCCCTCCGCTTCGCTTTGCTCAGCACCGCCTCATGGCTTGCGCCACAGGCGTGACGGAGGGGGCCTCTTGGGGTGACAAACCGACACGCCGGTGCCAGACGAACCCGTGTCCAGCGGATAGAGGGGTAACAGACTAAACCGGATAGAGAGGTAACAGATTGG
>DAITMY010000061.1:0-10056 GCA_036834925.1 Asticcacaulis sp. | reverse complement strand
CGTCGGGGAAGCGCTCGCGCACCTCTTCTTCGACGCGCTCTACACCGGGGCCGATACTGGTCAGACTGTCCTTGGCCCCGCAATGGGGACACCGTTCGGGCTTGGGCATAGAAAAGCCCGTCAGGTGGCAGACCAGTTGCCCTGTGTAGCGATGCTCGACCAGCCAAGAGTCCGTATCCGGCGCAGTCATCCGCTCGCCACAGGCCGTGCAGAGCACAAGCGGTGCATAGCCCCGCCGATTGAGGAACAGAAGGCTCTGCTCCCCCCGGCTCCAGGTCTCACCCAAGGCCCGCACCAGCGGCGGCGATAGCCACCGCCCCCGCTCCGGGGGATCTTGGCGCAGGTCGATGAGCTGGATATCCGGCAAGCGCGCCACACCATGGCGTTGGGTCAAACGGACCCAAGCATAACGGCCCTGTTCCGCGTTCCACAGGCTTTCAAGCGACGGCGTGGCCGAAGCCAGAATAAGACTCGCGCCGCTCAAGCGCGCCCGCACGACAGCCAAGTCCCGCGCCTGATAGCGCAAGCCCTCTTCCTGCTTGTAGGAGCCATCGTGCTCTTCATCGACCACGATCAGTCGTAGCCGGTTAAAGGGCAGAAACAGGGCGGACCGGGCACCGATGACAATCCGAACCTGCCCGTCCGCAACACCTTCCCAAACCGCGCGGCGGCGGGCCGGAGACAGACCCGAATGCCACGCCGCAGGGGCCGACCCGAACCGATGGGTAATCCGGTCCAGCACCGCTTCGGTCAGGGCAATTTCTGGCAACAGCACCAGGATCTGAGCAGCTGGATCCTGTCGCAGGACCGCGGCCACCGCTTCGAGATAGACTTCGGTCTTGCCTGATCCGGTCACCCCGTCGAGCAAACTGACCTGAAACCGGTTGGCCTTGATCGGCTCAAGCAGCTGCCCGAGGGCCGCAGACTGGGTGTCGTTCAACGGGGTGCGCGGATGGTCCGGATCAGGTTGCGGCCAATCCGCAGAAGGCAGACACGTTGTCCGAACAAGCACCCCTTCGTCCACCAGCCCCTTGATCACAGCAGCCGACACCCCGGACTGTTCGGCCAGATCACCCGGGCGCCACGAAGCGCGCTCGCCGCTGTCCACTAGCACCGCCAGTACCCGATTCCGGGCCGGTGTCCGTTTTAGACCCTCAAGGCCGCGCAAAAACAGGGGCCCCAGCTGTAAGCGCGGTTCCGGCTTGGGCGGCTTGGCCCGAAGCCCCGCCAACATGCCGAGCAAAACCTGTCCAGGCGGGGCAAGAGTCCAACGCGCCACCCAGTCGAGAAACGCCAAACTTTCGGCTGGAAGGGGCGGATCCTCGACCTTGGCCCGAACCGGCTTCAGACGCCGGTCCCGGTCTTCATCCGCAAGGGCGCGGACCCGAATCACCACCCCACGCACATCCCGGGGACCAAGGGGAACCCGCACATGATCACCGGGAGCCAAGACCAGATCGTCCGGGATTCGATAGTCAAACGCCTCAGGCAGGGGCAAGGGCAGCAGAACGGCCGCGATCTGGGCCGTCGCCATGTGCGCTCTATCCTGCGGATCCAAAGGGGCCATGAGCTGTGGTGTCAAATTTTCAGGCGAAGGTCGAGAGCGCGCATCCCGCACCACGGGAAAACTGTGACGCGAAGCGAGGTTATCCGCAAAAAAGTCAGAAATCGGCGCAGATTAACGCTAAAACCGACTTGGAGTCTGTCCTCAGCCATGGAAGATGGTCCCATGCACTCGTCAGATGTTCTGGATCCTGCTTTGCAAGACGCTTCGGCACTGGCGGCCTGGGAGGCGGACAGCGCCGAATGGCCTGTGATTCGCCAATGGCTGATCCGCAATGCGGAACTGCTGAGGGCAGATGAGTCCCTACTGTCAGGACTGGGCCTCAAGGCGGTTCCGGAAAATCTCGTCGAGTTTGGGCCGGCTGCCCTCGCCAAGCTGGAACGGGTGGCCAAGCGCGAACGCAAGGCTCGCCGCCTGATCGAACAGACGGCTGTGGCCAATTTCAAAGCCCAGGCCGAGGCCCATGCCGCGGTGCTTGACCTGCTAGAAAGCCGCAACCATACCGACCTCGCCCGCCGCTTGGATCACGCCGCCAAGACTCGTTTCGGTCTCGTACGCGCCGTGATCGCGCTTGAGGGTACGGGGTCGGTGCCCATGGGCTGGAACACGCTCGAAGACGGCGGAGTGGATTATATCCTTGGGGACATGACCCTCGCGCGCCTCGGGCCAGATGTAGTCTGCACCGCGCTGTTTGACGAAGACGCCCGCCACATCCAGAGCGCGGCGGCCATCCGCCTCTGCCTCTGGCGCGATCAGCGTCCGGCCATTGCCGCCTTTGGCTCCAGCGATCCCGACGGCTTTACCCCGGAGATGGGCGCTGAGCTGGTGGCGTTTCTGGCGCGCGTGGTCGAGCGCACCGCCGAACGCTGGCCGGTGCTTTAGGGCATGACCGACGCCGCCCAGCTGCGCCGCGACTGGCTGGACTATCTCACCGACGAACGCCGGGCCTCGCCCAAAACGCTCGATGCCTATGATCGCGCGGTCAGCAACTATCTGGCCTTTCTTCAGGGTCATGTCGGCCAAGCCGTGGAACTTCAAACCCTCGCCTCTGTTCAAGCCGCCGATGTGCGGGCCTGGTTGGCGCGCCTGCGCAGACAGGATCCGCCCCTCTCGGCCCGGACCTTGTCTTTGTCTCTTTCAGCCGTCCGCACCTTTCATCGCTGGCTGGACCATCGGCGCGATTGTCCCAATGCCCAGATCAGTCTGGTGCGCGGGCCGCGCCTTTCGCCAACCCTTCCGCGCCCGATCAATCCCGATCAAGCTGCGGGCCTGCTCGAAGACGCGGCGACCGACCCAGACCGGGATCCGTGGGAAGCCGCGCGCGATGCCGCAATCCTGACCCTGCTTTATGGCTGTGGTCTGCGAATTTCAGAGGGCCTATCGCTAACGCGGGCCGATGTACCGCTGGGGGAAACCCTGCGCATCACCGGCAAGGGCAAGAAAACCCGGATCGTGCCGGTGATCGCACCGGTGCGAACGGCCATGCAGGCCTACATGGACCAATTGCCCTTTGTCCTCGCACCCGAAGATCCCGTGTTTCGGGCCAAGCGCGGCGGTCCCTTATCCGCCAGTCACGTTCAGGCACGGGTAAGGGTCCTGCGCGGCCGCATGGGCTTGCCCGATAACGCGACGCCCCACGCCTTGCGACACTCCTTTGCCACCCACCTTCTGGGGGCCGGGGCGGATCTGCGCTCAATTCAGGATCTGCTGGGCCACGCCAGCCTGTCGACCACACAAAAATACACGGATGTCGATGTGGCCCGCCTGATGGAGGCCTATAGCCAGGCCCATCCGAAGGGATAAATCCCTTAGTTTATCCTAAGCATATAGGACTCAAAATTCCCGATATAATCATCATAGTTTTCTTCAAGCATCGCGCGAAATTGCTCTGTAAAAAAAGTTGTATTATCCTCACGCCTAGCAATCATATCTAACTTAGATTCGCATCCGGTGGCAGATAACCAAGCACTGAAACGTGCACTGGCATACATCATTGAAGCACTAACCTTTCCCGAAGTCTCAACTTCATTAATCTGATCATTGGATAGATTGATATGCTCATCGGCTCGATTGTAAAAATTTTCATCAACTTTAGACATAATACAAAACCCAAATACTAAAGCGATTGACCATTACTATGTGTGGTTTTCAAGAAAGTACCCCCCCAAAACCCTGCCAGCGCTTTGGGGGGAAAGTAAGATTAAGCCTGCATGGTCCAGCCTTCGACGCCCATGGCCGCTTGGCGCACGGCTTCGGAGCGGGTCGGGTGCGGGTGGCAGGTGCGGGCCAGATCCTCGGAAGATCCGCCGAAAGCCATCAGAACCCCGACTTCGCCAATCATTTCGCCAACCTGCGGCCCCATCATGTGCACGCCCAGAACCCGGTCCGTCTTGGCGTCGGCCAGGAACTTCACAAGGCCATCGGTCTCGTGATTGATCTTGGCGCGGCTGTTGGCCATGAACGGGAACTTGCCAACTTTATAGGCCACACCGGCGGCCTTGAGCTGCTCCTCGGTCTGACCCACCCAGGCCACTTCCGGGAAGGTATAGACGACGCTCGGCACCAGATTGTAATCGACGTGCCCGGCCTTGCCCGCCATCAGCTCGATACAGGCCACGGCATCTTCTTCAGCCTTGTGCGCCAGCATCGGCCCATGGATGACATCGCCGATCGCCCACACACCCGGTGCCGACGTGCGGAAGTGATCGGTGGCGATAAAGCCGCGCGCATCGGGGGTGATGCCAACGCTGTCGAGGCCTAGGCCTTGAGTAAAGGGCCGGCGACCAATGGCGACCAGCACCACTTCGGCGGTCAGGGATTCGGCGGCACCGCCCTTGGCCGGCTCCAGCGTGAGTTCAACGCCTTTGCTGCCTGCCTTGGCCCCAGTCACCTTAGTGCCCAGCTTGAATTGCATACCTTGCTTGGTCAGGACGCGCTGGAACTGCGTGGCCATATCCGTGTCCATGCCCGGGGTGATCCGGTCAAGATATTCCACCACCGTCACCTGAGCGCCAAGACGACGCCAGACCGACCCCAGCTCAAGGCCGATGATCCCGGCCCCGATCACCACCATTGATTTCGGCACCGTCGGCAAGGAGAGCGCCCCGGTCGAATCGACGATCTGCTTTTGATCGACCGTCACGCCCGGCAGCGGCATGGGCTCAGAGCCCGTGGCAATAACGATATTCTTGGTGCTGAGGGTTTGGACCGCACCGTCCTGTCCGGTGACCTGGACCTTACCGGCCCCGGCGATCTGGCCGCGCCCGACGAAATAGGTCACCTTGTTCTTTTTCATCAGGAATTCGATGCCCTTGGTCAGGGCGGTGACGCTTTCCTGCTTCGAGGCCATCATGGCCTTAAGGTTCAGCTTGGGCGCGACATCGATCCCGATCGAGGCAAAATCCTTGTTGGCCGCTTCAAACAGTTCCGAGGCATGCAACAGCGCCTTGGAGGGCATACAGCCGACATTCAGACAGGTTCCGCCCAGCACGCCGCGCATCTCTACAATGGCCGCTTTCAGACCAAGCTGGCCCGCGCGGATCGCTGCATTGTAACCGCCGGGGCCGCCGCCGATGATCACGACGTCGAAAACGCTGTCCTGGGACATGATGCCTGGTTCCTTTGATGGCTCAGGCCCGAGGTCTGGCCTATCAACAGGCATGACCCCAAGCCGGGTTTCATTTGGCCGCACGCTAACGCCGTCGGCGGCAGAATCAACCGCTGTTGCAGGGGCGGAAGTGAAAGATTGTGTCGTGGCGGCTTTTCAAGCCGTTTCGTGCGCCCGTCCCGACCGAATTCGGGCCGGACGGCTACGGGCCAGCACGAGTAGAAAGCCCAAAACCAGCGCCACCAGCGTCAGAGTATAGCGCGGGTCCCATCCGGACAGAATCTCCAGCAGCCGGTCCACGATCCCCGAACCTGCCTGCCCTTTGGTCAGAAAGGTCAGGGCCACATCGGCTAAAAACGCACTGCCATAGGCAAGGCTGGCCCGCATGTTACCGTTGGCGAACAAAAGCGCCGCCAACAGATAGAGCGCAATCACAGCCCCCCAGAGGGTGACAACCGGTATGTTGCCGGTTTCCATGGCGATCGTGGCCGTTTCGCCTTGGATCGACTCTTCGACTGCCATGGGCGAGTCCGGCACAAACATCGGGGTGCTGAAATCACCAGAATCGGCTTGCCGGGTCATGGCCGGTCCAACATCCGTTGGGATCACATAGGCGCGCACGACGGGCCAAGCGATATAGGCCACATAGGCCAGCAACAGACCCACCAAGATCCATCTCAACAGCTTCATCTCAACCCCCGTTTAATCCTCAGCTGTAATCTCGATGTCGAATGTTAACCATATCCTGAGGCTGGCGATAAGAGGTTGAATCTCCGCAACATGGGAATCCCGGATCGCTCAAACAAAAAACCCGGCCACAGGGACCGGGTTTTCTATAGATATGTCAGTGCGATCAGAGATCGAGGACAAACCGTGAGGGATCTTCCAGACCCTCTTTGATCCGCACCAGGAACGTCACCGCTTCCTTGCCATCGACCAGACGGTGATCATAGCTCAGCGCCAGGTACATCATCGGGCGGATCACGATCTGGCCATTGACCACCACCGGGCGCTCCTTGATGGCGTGCATGCCAAGGATACCGGTTTGCGGCATATTCAGGATCGGGGTCGACATCAACGAGCCATAGATACCACCGTTGGTGATGGTAAAGGTCCCGCCCTGGAGCTGGTCCAGTGACAGGGTCCCATCTCGGGCCTGCTTGCCAAGCGCGGCAATGCCCTTTTCGATCCCGGCCAACGACAGATGATCGGCATCGCGCAGAACCGGCACCACCAGACCTCGGTCGGTGCCGACAGCGACGCCGATGTCATAGTGGTTCTTATAGATAATGTCCGTGCCTTCGATCTCGGCGTTCACCGCCGGGATGTCCTTAAGGGCGGCGACAACAGCCTTCACGAAGAAGGACATGAAGCCCAGCTTTACGCCGTGACGCTTCTCGAACACGTCCTTGTAGGTGTTGCGCAGCGCCATCACCGTCGACATGTCGACTTCGTTAAAGGTGGTCAGCTGAGCCGCCGTATTTTGGCTTTCCTTCAGGCGGCGCGCGATGGTCTGGCGCAGACGAGTCATCTTGACCCGCTCTTCGTGGGCGGCGGCCGCACGGGGAGCCGCTGCCGGAGCCGCGACCGGAGCCGATGCCACAGGGGCCGGGGCCGCTGAAGGGGAAAGGGCGGCCAAGGCGTCACCTTTGGTGATCCGGCCATCCTTGCCCGAACCGGCGATACCCGCCGGGTTCAGATTGTTTTCCGTAACAATGCGCTGGACCGACGGCGACAGCGTCGCCGCAGCCGCCGCGACCGGAGCCGCAGCCACAGGGGCTGGAGCCGCCGCAGGAGCCGCAACCGGCGCAGCACCCGAGGTCGACACCCGACCGATCAGCTGGCCCGGGGTCACACTCGCACCCGGCTCAGCCAGGATCTGCGCGAGGAAGCCATCTGCCGGCGCGGCCACTTCGAGGGCGACCTTGTCGGTTTCGATCTCGACGAGGATCTCATCTTTCTTGATGGCCTCGCCCTTGCCCTTGAGCCAGCGGCCAATGGTGCCCTCGGCGACGCTTTCGCCCATGACCGGAACGGTCACGTCCGCGACACCGCCAGATGCAGCGGCCGGAGCCGCAGCGGCAACAGGCGCCGCTGCCGCAGCGACCGGAGCCGTAGCGCCTGCCGATGCGCCTTCAGTGATGCGGCCAAGCACTGTGCCCGGCACGACGGTCACACCGTCAGCGGCCAAGATCTCAGCCAAAACGCCGTCCGCCGGTGCGGCCACTTCGAGCGAGACCTTGTCGGTTTCGAGTTCGACCAGGATTTCGTCTTTTTTGACCGCATCGCCGGGCTTTTTGGTCCAGCGTGCAATGGTCGCTTCGGCGACGGATTCCCCCAGTACCGGGGTCAGAATGTCGGCCATGTCCTCAGGCTCCAATCATCAATCATAGTCAGCGCTGTCGCCCGATCAGGCGAAGGCCTCATTCAGGAAGGTTTCAAGTTCTTTCAGGTGGCGGCTCATCAGGCCCGCAGCCGTCGAGGCCGAGGCCGGACGACCCACATAACGGGCACGCTTGGCCTTGACCTTGATCTTATCGAGCGTCAGCTCAAGCCACGGATCGACAAAGGTCCAGGCGCCCATGTTTTTCGGCTCTTCCTGACACCACACCAGTTCGGCGTTCTTAAAGCGGCTAAGTTCCGTCATCAGCGACTTCATCGGCCACGGATAGAACTGTTCAAGACGCATCAGATAGACGTCGTTGATCTGCTTCTTCTCGCGGTCCTCAAGCAGGTCGTAATAGACCTTACCCGAACACAGGACGACCCGACGGATCTTGTCATCGGCAACCAGCTTGACGCCAGCCACCTCCGGACGCCGCTGCGCATCGTCATGCAGCACGCGGTGGAAGGACGAACCGTCGGCCAAGTCGGCCAAGGTAGAAACGGCCTTCTTGTGACGCAGCAGCGATTTCGGCGTCATGATCACCAACGGCTTACGGAACGGCCGATGGATTTGGCGACGCAGAATGTGGAAGTAGTTGGCCGGGGTCGTGCAGTTAGCCACCTGCATATTGTCTTCGGCACATTGTTGCAGGAAGCGCTCAAGCCGCGCTGACGAATGCTCCGGCCCTTGACCTTCGTAGCCATGGGGCAACAACATCACCAGACCCGACATGCGCAGCCACTTGCGCTCACCCGACGAGATGAACTGGTCGATCACAACCTGCGCGCCGTTCACAAAGTCACCGAACTGACCTTCCCACATCACGAGGGTGTTGGGATCAGACAGCGAGTAGCCGTACTCAAAGCCCAGCACCGCTTCTTCGGACAGGGCCGAGTCGATGACTTCGTAATGGGCCTGTTCGGGCGCAAGGTTATTGAGCGGGAAGTATCGGTTTTCCGTCGTCTGGTCGACAATCGCCGAGTGACGCTGGCTGAAGGTTCCGCGCACGCTGTCCTGACCGGACAGGCGCACATTAAAGCCTTCGAGAAGAAGAGACCCAAATGCCAGATGCTCGGCGGTCGCCCAGTCAAGGTTTTCGCCGCTATCGATCGCGGCGCGGCGGCCATCGATCACCCGACGAAGGGTCTTGTGGGCATCCACGTCATTCGGGATCGTCGTCATGCGACGGCCGATCTCCACCAGACGCTCCATAGCGACAGCCGTCGTGCCACGACGCTCGTCGTCTTCCGGCAGCCCCAGACCCGACCACTTGCCGTCAAGCCAGTCCGCCTTATTGGCGACATAGCTCTTGCCCTTGGTGAACTCGGCATCGAGGAAGTCCTCGAAAGCCTTGATCATCCCATCGACTTCGGCATCGGTCAGAACCCCTTCACGCACCAGACGCTGCGAATAGAGCTCGCGCGTAGACGGATGGTTCTTGATCTTGGCGTACATCAGCGGCTGGGTGAAGGTCGGATCATCGCCTTCGTTGTGACCAAAGCGGCGATAGCAGAACATGTCCACCACCACATCCTTAGCAAAACGCTGACGGAATTCCGTGGCCACACGGGCCGCAAACACCACCGCTTCCGGATCATCCCCGTTGACGTGGAAGATCGGCGCCTGAACCATCAGCGCCACATCCGACGGATAGGGGCTGGAGCGGCTGTTACGCGGGCTCGTGGTAAAACCGATCTGGTTGTTGACCACGAAATGCATGGTCCCGCCGGTGCGGTAGCCCTTGAGGCCCATAAGAGCAAAGCACTCGGCCACAACGCCCTGACCGGCAAAGGCCGCATCGCCGTGAATGAGCAAGGGCATCACATGGCAGCGATCCGGGTTCTCTGCGTTTTCCTTGCGGACCTTATAGGCCTGCTTGGCGCGCGCCTTGCCCAGCACCACCGGATTGACGATTTCGAGGTGCGACGGGTTCGCGGTCAGCGACAGGTGCACCTTGTTGCCGTCGAACTCACGGTCCGAAGAGGCGCCCATGTGATACTTCACATCGCCTGAGCCTTCGATGTCCGACGGCACCGAAGAGCCGCCTTGGAACTCGTGGAAGATCACGTGATAGGGCTTGCCCATCACCGCCGACAGCATATTGAGGCGACCGCGGTGGGCCATACCCAGAACAATATCGGTAACCCCGAGGTTCCCGCCGACCTTGATCATCTGCTCCATGGCCGGAACCATGGCTTCGCCGCCGTCGAGGCCAAATCGCTTGGTACCGGGGAAGCGTTTGTGCAGGAAGCGCTCGAACGTTTCCGCTTCGATCAGTTTTTGCAGAATGGCGATCTTACCTTCACGGGTGAAGGAGATTTCCTTATCGCGGCCTTCGATGCGTTCCTGTAGCCAAGTCTTCTCGGCCACATCCGAGATGTGCATGTACTGGACGCCGACATTGCCGCAGTAGGTGCGGCGCAAAATGCCGACAATCTCACGCAGAGTCGCGCTTTCGAGGCCCAGAACGCCATCGAGGAAGATCGGGCGGTCCAAATC